>JAYTNW010000327.1:0-4681 GCA_043748115.1 Bacteroidota bacterium
GATGAAAAAGGTGATTTTGTGGTCATGATAAAAAAAGAAAATTGGGTGTATCCATTTGTATATGCTACACATCCGTTTGATGCCATTGGCTGGGATGGAAATTGTTACCCATACATTTTTTCCATACTTGATTTTGAACCCATCACAGGCCGCATTCACATGCCACCTCCTATCCATCAAACCTTTGAAGCGCATAATTTTGTGGTGTGCTCATTTGTTCCTCGTTTGTTTGACTATCATCCGTTAGGAATCCCGGTTCCTTACAACCATTCCAATATTGATTCTGACGAAGTGCTATATTATGTTGACGGAGATTTTATGAGTAGAAAAAATGTTACAAAAGGTCAAATTACCCTTCACCCGGGAGGAATACCTCACGGACCACACCCCGGCACAGTAGAAAAATCGTTAGGTGCAAAAGAAACCAAAGAGTTAGCTGTAATGGTGGACACTTTTAAACCGCTATGGCTTACCGAAGATGCCATGAAAATTATTATCCCTGATTATTACAAATCGTGGATTGAACATGGGTAATGTTTCTTTCTTTGAAAAATAACAGAAAATATCATCAACAAGATTTATATCACATAACCCTTAATAATCTACACCATCAAAATATGAAAAAAATTTGCACATTAATTACCGCTTTCTTTTTATCTGAGTTAGCAATGCAAGCTCAAATAACTGTTGATCAAAACGACTTTGCCAATGCAGGAGATAATGTTTTGGTGAGTAACGGAGATGTTACAGTTCCAGTAGATGTGTCAACCACCGGAGCCAACCAAACTTGGGACTTTAGTTTTCTTACTTCGCAAAGCCAAGATACGTTGGAGTACCTGAGTGTAAGCGGCACCAATAACAATTACGCGTTATATTTTGCAAACGTTGGCTTTAACACCAATCGTTCCAATATAGCCACACCCGGAGCTGCCATTCCCACTATTCCTGGTGTACCCATTACCATAACCGATCCTTACAATTTTTATTACAAAAATGCCAACGACTACCGTCAACAGGGACTTGGAGCAGCCATCAGCGGTTTTGCTACTCCCATTGCTTATGGAAACAAAGATTACGTGTATAATTTTCCGCTAAATTTTTCTGATACGGACTCCTGCAATTCCGATTGGAGCCTTGCCATACCCGGGATTGGGTATTATGGCTATAACCAAAAAAGGGTTAACACCACCGATGGTTGGGGAACCGTAATAACACCCTATGGATCATTTGCTGCACTTCGCGTGGTATCGCAAATAGAAGGTACAGATACTTTGTATGCCGATACATTGGGTTTTGGGTTTTCATTTCCGCGTCCCTTAACCAAAGAATATAAATGGATTGCCAAAAACGAAAAAATTCCTGTGCTCCAAATCACCACCACAGATGTTGCTGGTGCTGAAGTGGTATCGTCAATTGTTTATCCTGACTCGTTACGTACGGTGGGTGTGCTTAACCTTGATCAGGTATCTTACTTTAAGTTAAGCCCCAACCCTACGCATGATGTGGTGCAAGTTAATTTTGCAATGAATAAGGCGCAACAGGTAACCCTAATAATTTTGGATGCAAAAGGAGAAATTGTTTTTAAAGATGAAAACAAAGGGTATAGTGCAGGAAGCCACAATAAAGTAATACGTACCCGATTTTTATCATCAGGCATTTATACGTTGCAGTTAAAGGGCGATGGATGGGTGCAAACGCAGAAAATAGTGATTAACAAATAACATCAACCCTACTATACGCATCACGCAAAATAAATTGAATTAAAAAGCTATGGATTATAATCAAAACACGCTGATGGAAAAATTAATTTTTAAATTAACAGAAGCAAAAAAACTTCTTGCATTTGTTGTTTTGATAATGGTTACCATACCTGCTGATGCGCAAACGTACAAGATATTTAAAGGTGATACTATTAATCGTAAAGATGTTAAAGGTTTAAAACAGGGTGTTTGGAAGAAATATTATAAAAGCGATAAACTCTTCTCACAAACCTTTTTTAAGAATGATAAACAAAATGGAGTGACCACATTCTATTATGAATCGGGAAAGGTAAAATCAACCTTAACGTGGATGGTAAACGGAGTTAAAGCGCAATCGAAAGCCTTTTATGAAAATGGCAAACTTCAGGCAGAAGGAATCTATCAAAATAAAAAGAAAGACAGCACATGGAATTATTACAACGCTGACGAAAAAATTTCATCGGTAGAGAATTACAAATTGGGAGTAAAAAACGGCATATGGCTCACCTTTTATCCGGAAGGTGGAAAAGTGGAAGAAATGAACTACGCCAACAACAAGCTTGAAGGCGCTTACAAAAAGTTTTTCAGGGATGGAAAATTGATGATGGATGCCACATACAAAAACAACACCTTAACGGGGAAGTGCATAGTTTATAATGCTGATGGCTTGCCATACACCTTCGGAAACTATGTAAAAGGTGAGCGCGATGGAAAATGGACCCTAAATGATGAAAAAGGCAGGACCTTTTCAGTGACGCAGTACGACAAAGGCCTTTTACTCAAAACTGACACAATAAGGTAATTTTCCAGTATCTTTGCTTTATGAGTAAAAAGGGGCGGATTTTGGTGGCAATGAGTGGCGGAATTGACAGTTCTGTAGCCTCCATGATGTTGCATGAGGAAGGGTATGAAGTTATTGGTATCACTATGAAAACGTGGGACTATGCCTCATCAGGAACTTCAGGTAAGGAAACCGGGTGCTGCAGCCTGGACTCTATAAACGATGCCCGAAGCATTGCCGTTGAAAAAGGTTTTCCCCATTACATTCTTGATATCAGAGGTGAGTTTGGTGATTTTGTGATTGATAATTTTGTAGATGAATACCTTGCAGGCCGTACTCCCAACCCTTGTGTGTTGTGTAACACCCACATAAAATGGGATGCACTTATTAAGCGTGCTGACATGCTCGATTGCGAATTTATTGCCACCGGCCACTATGCGTCCGTTAGGCATGAACACAATCGTTATGTAGTGTCAAGAGGATTAGATGCCTCAAAAGACCAAAGCTATGTGCTGTGGGGATTAAGCCAGCAAAACTTAGCGCGCACCAAATTCCCGTTAGGCAATTTCAAAAAAACGGAAATTCGCAACATGGCCTTTGATATGGGATTTAAGGAACTAGCAAACAAAAGCGAAAGCTACGAAATCTGTTTTGTACCTGATAATGATTACCGGTCTTTCCTTAAACACCGTGTTCCCGGTCTCGAAGAAAAATTAGATGGCGGCTACTTCGTTAATCCCAATGGTGAAATATTAGGTAAACACAAAGGGTACCCTTTCTATACCATTGGGCAACGTAAAGGACTAGAAATAGCCTTTGGCAAACCAATGTTTGTAACAGAAATTCGTCCGGAAAGCAACACCGTTGTGTTGGGCGAGTTAGATGATTTGAAGCGCCATGAAATGAAAGTGAGGGGTTTGAATCTCATTAAGTATGAAAACCTTTTCAACGAAACGGAAGCACTTACCAAAATTAGATATAAAGACGCAGGCACTTTTAGCACGATAAAACAAACCGATGTAGAAAATGCTGTAGTATCTTTCCGCGCTCCTGTTAATGCTGTTGCTCCTGGCCAAAGTGCTGTATTTTACGAAGGCAATGACGTTTTAGGAGGTGGATTTATTGATAAAGAATTGTATCATGAAAATTAAATATTGTTTTCTTTCTGTTTTAGGATTCATTTTCGCATTGGCTTTTAACGGCTGTAAGAAAGATGAGCAGTCCACTACACCCTTTGATTATTCTTATTTTCCTATGGCGGTAGGCGACAGTTTAGTATATGATGTAACCGCTTACAATAGAGATATAGTGGAAACGGATTCAAGCTATCAGTTGCTGGAACGTGTGGAGTCCATATTTGATGACAATGAAGGAAGGCCCACTTTTAGATTGGAACGTTATGTTAGAAACGTTGTGGGTGAGCCTTGGACGATTTACAAAGTCTGGACAGCCAATCGCACAATCGCACAAGTAGAAAAAAAAGAAGACAACATAACCTACATTAAATTGCTTTTTCCTGTTGAAAAAAACCTAAGCTGGGATGGCAACATTAAAAACATAGCGGCCAATCAAAAAGAAGATTATCGCATTACGTCTTTTAATGAACCATTGAATTTAGGTTCGATTTACTTCGACAGCACCTTAACCGTTACTCAAGAAGATGACAGTAGCTTTATTGAAAACATTTACCATGCTGAGGTATATGCAAAAGGCATTGGAATGATTTATAAAGTGCAATCTGATTCCTTACAAGGAAATAGGGTGTCTCGATATACAGAGACGCTTATATATTCAAACAAATAAATAAAGAAAATGAAAAAAATTTACCTGCTCATTTTATTTGCCTTTGCATTTAATCACCTTGTTGCTCAAAACAGTATTGCAGTTCTGTTAAGTGATAAAAATGGCACAGGGTTTTCTTTGTCCAATCCATCGGCTTTCCTATCGCCCAAAGCTATTGCCAGACGAGCGCAAGCAGGTGTGGCTATTGATTCTACTGATCTTCCCGTAACGGCTTCATATGTAACGGCTATTCAAAATACTGGAGCCGTAATTCTAAATAAGTCAAAGTGGCTAAATGCCGTAACTGTTGATATCAGTGCTAATCCCGCTGCAATACAATCAGCCATCAACAGCCTTCCTTTTGTACAGCAAACCATTA
>JAYTNW010000328.1:0-2554 GCA_043748115.1 Bacteroidota bacterium
TGGTGAAAAAAATTTTATCAGTAGCATGTTGGCCATTTAATATTCTTATAAAGCACAAAAAACCGTAACCAAACAAAGCCACAAGTAAAAGAAAATTTAACGGCCCTGTCTCACTCCATGTTTCGAGAAAATCGTTGTGCGCTTTGGTAAATTTGGTGTTATCTCCTTCCATATACACGGCACCGCCATAGCCATATTTTGGGAAAAACAATTTCCAATTCGTAAATCCTACTCCCATTAACGGAAAGTCTTGAATCATTTTAAACGAATTTTTCCACAGAAGCAATCGTTCGTAAACGCTGTTGGAATTATCGGCAGGTAATGATTTTTTATCACCGGAAAGGTAGGTGATAGAGGTTGTTAATTTTTCTGTAACAGTACTGTTGCTTACCATTTTTCCCGGATCAATCACGAGGAAAAGAAATATTGTTGCAACAAACAGCCCTGATAACAACCATAATTTCTTGCTGCTTGCATGTTGACGTTTATGGTAAACGAATAAAACCAAAAGAACAGCAGCAGACACAATTCCGGCCACAAAAACGCCTGCTGTTTTTAGGAGCACCAACAAACCAAGGCTCATGAGTAAGTTAACAAAGGCAAGCGCCCTCCACCATTTTTTAAATATTAAGGAGCTTAAAAAAATAAATGGAAGCATTAGCAGCAGGCACTGTGAAAAATTGTTTTTATTACCGAAGGCTGAAGCAAAGGTTAAATCAAAAGACCAATTGGAGTGGTTGTGTTTTGCGGCAGCGGTAATTTGTTGGAGTTGATCAAAGGCAATGAAATAAAGTACAGGAAGTAGCAGGTTTAAGCTTTTAAGCAGCAACGGGAAAAACCTCTTACTATCGATGAGACAACAGAACACAGAAAAAATGCAAAAAAAAGTGACGTAGCGCAACCATTCAAAAAAGGCTTCGGCAGGGTTAACACTTTTAAACAAAGCGCTTATTCCTAAAATAATAATAAAAGCAGCAAACAATAAATACAACGGATGCCTGTAAAATGGGGAGACACCACTGTTGACCTGCGAATAAAAAAACAAAAAATACACAGAGGTAAACAGCAACACAACCCCCATAGCCAAAACTGAAGAAGTGGCGTTAACATCAGCCAATTGGGGCAGATAGAAAATTGGCAACACAAAAAATAAGAGCACAGTAAAAAAGAAGAGTGCCGGAGAGGAGGTGTTTTTCATTGAAAAGGTAAGTATATAAAAACAGATTGATAAACAGAAGCGATTAGTAAATAATTTCGTTAGAGAGAATATAGGATTAATATCATAAATTTATCCCGCTAAACTAGAAGCTAAGAGCTTATGCCTATTGAAGATGTTATTTTAAGATTGTTAAAGTTTAAATATTGGCTGATAGGTATTTTGCTTTTCACCTTCTCACTAAGTTTTTATATTTTAAATTTCAAGTCTGTTAAGCAGAGGGCTGAAGTGGTTTTTATGCTTAATGACATACAGATTACAGATGTAGGGTTAACAGAAAAGGATATTGCAACCTCAGCACAGGCAAGCGCCCTCACAACCGAACGTTTTTACAAATTTTTGTTTTCAGATGAACTTATTAAAAATATAGACAAGAAGCTTCAACTGGGTAAACACTTTGGACACCATCCATCAGAGGAGTTTTATTTCTGGAAAGTTTCCAATGACTATATAGAAAGTTTGCACGTAAACAAAAACGGATTCAACTTCATTACCATGGTGGTGGAAGATCGTGATGCAGGCTATGCGGCAGAACTAGCAGACGCCATTATTGAGGAATTGAAAAGGATGCAGACGTTTTATATTAAGCAAGAAATATTGCAACGGACAGAGGTGTATGATCAGGTTTTAAAAAACATTCACTCGGATTATGTACAAAGCATAGACTCCCTTAATGAGTCACTTTTTATAATTAAGAACTCAGGGTACTCTTCTTTACCCGAGGAATCAAAGTTGCAGTTAAAATTATCTATTACAAATTTTACCCATAGGCTAGAGGATGTTGCGGATAGGTTTAATTATATTTCAAAGGCTTACCTGGTTTCAAACCAAACATCGGATAAGGAAATTGCCAATACGGTTTATGTTATAAATAAAAAGTATTTTCGAAACCCAACCACATCAACCTATGTGCATATTATGATATCTCTTTTTATAGCATTCTTACTTTTTTTGGTTGTGATGGTTGTCGGTTATATCTATTATGCAAACCTTAAAGTTATTAATCTATTGCTTAAAAGAAAACCTCCTGAACAGCTCGATTAAAATAAGGCGCTAAAAAAAATAGTTGTTAAACTGTTCTGCTAACAAAACCTTTTCGTGCTTCAGGTATTCTTCTGTTTTTTATCTTCGCGCCCATGATCACAACAGAACAATTATCAGATTTAAAAGGGCGAGTTGAAGCCCTGAGGGGGCATCTTTGACGTTGATGCCAAACTTTTAAAAATAAAAGAAGAAGAACGACTAACGCATGCTCCTGATTTTTGGAATGAGCCTAAACGTGCCGAGCAGATATTAAAAACCATAAAGCTTAAAAAAGACTGGACGGATGCTTTTAAA
>JAYTNW010000329.1:0-1909 GCA_043748115.1 Bacteroidota bacterium
TTAATACAGAAGGTGTTTTTTGTGAGAAAGCCAACACTTTTTATGCAATAAATGTTTTGCGGCACAAGACTAAACGGTTAATAAATCATACCAGCATCACTAACACCAATAAGTTTATAAGTTAATTGCATTCAAAAATCTCCGACCACGCAGCTTTTTAGTTTTGTGTTTTGCCAAACTCGCTGGATTATCTAAATGCCTGCTATTACACTAACTACGGACTGGGGAATTACCGATCATTACGTGGCTGCCTTAAAAGGGGAGTTGTTAAGTCTATACCCGGGCACCACCTTGGTGGATATTACCCATCAAGTGCCGCCATTTGATGTGATGCGTGCAGCATTTGTATTTAAAAACGCATATTACTTTTTTCCTTCGGGAACCATTCATTTAGTATCAGTGGGAGCACAGGCTGCAAAGCAAACAGAGTGGATTTTGATTCAAGACAATGAGTGCTTTATCGTGTGTCGCAATGATGGGTTTTTTACCTTAGTAACCGGCAGACAACCTCAAAAGGCTGTGGTAATTAAGGGCTCTGATAATATTAGTGTAGCTGATGAAAGGAGTTTTTTGGTAACAGTGCTTAACGATCTTCTTGAAAACAAAAGCCTTGATAAATCTGGCGAGCCGGCTGATAAGATAGTGGAACGATCTACCTTGTTGCCTACACTGGAAGAAAACCTCATCAGGGGTACCGTTATACACATTGACGTGTTTGGCAATGCGGTAACCAACATTGATCAAGAATTGTTTCACCGTGAAGGCAAAGGGCGTCATTTTGAGATTGATTTTCCACGAAGGGATGTTGTAATAAGAAAACTTAGTAACAGCTACAATGATGTTGAGCGTGGACAGTTACTTGTTTTGTTTAATTCCTCTTCTTATTTGGAAATAGCTCAAAACCAAGGTGATGCTTCTGGCTTGTATGGACTGGAGTATGGGGATCAAATACGTATTTCTTTCAAATGATCACACGCATCGTTATTTTGCCGGTAAGGGCAAGCGAAGAACAAGATTTTATTAAATTGCTCACTCGATCCTTTGGTGAAGTAAGAAACTCTACCGGTTGCACAGCGCTTACTTTTTTAAGAGAAAATTCCCCGGAAAAAAACATGATTAACTACGTCACTTACAGCAAATGGAATAACGAATCTGATTTGGAGAATTACCGACAATCGTTTTTCTTTAAAAACGTGTGGCCTGCCGTTAAGCAATTTTTAGGAGCTAAACCAAGTGCATACACCTTAACACCATTGCTCACAGAAGAAGTAAAACCATTATAAATTCCAAACCACTAAACATCCATTTTGAATAACCCGGTTCAAATCATCTGTTCTTTACCAGCCAGTATGCAACGAAACACTATTTTTGGCAGTCTTCAATCACCATTTATCTTACCTTACTAATGTATTCGCTTTTAAAAAAAGAGATCAATAGCTTCCTCAGTTCATTGGTGGGATATATTTCCATCTTTGTTTTTTTAGTAAGCATTGGATTGTTCCTGTGGATTTTTCCTGGAAACGATTACAATATCCCGGAGGCAGGATACGCTTCAATTGATGGATTGTTTTACATCACCCCTTGGGTTTATATGTTTTTGATTCCGGCAATTACAATGCGATCTTTCGCAGAAGAAAAAAAGACAGGTACCCTTGAAATATTACTGACCAAACCATTAACAGAATTTCAGATATTGCTGGCTAAGTACCTTGCCGGTGTTATACTCGTGCTTTTCTCATTACTGCCCACGCTGGTATATTTTATAACCATTTACAATTTTGCTGCCCCTGCCGGAAATGTTGACATAGGTGGTATTGCAGGAAGCTATATAGGTTTGTTTTTTCTTGCAGCAGGATTTGTAGCTATTGGTATTTTCTCCTCATCACTCACCGATAACCAGCTGGCAGCC
>JAYTNW010000330.1:0-13648 GCA_043748115.1 Bacteroidota bacterium
TCTCAATGAAAATAGGTATTGTATGCTACCCTACGTTTGGCGGTAGCGGTGTTATTGCCACTGAACTTGGCAAGGCGCTTGCAGCAAAAGGACATATCATTCATTTTATTACCTATAGCCAACCTGTACGGCTTGATTTTTTTTCTGAGAACATCTCCTATCACGAAGTTTCTGTTTCTAAATATCCACTTTTTGAATATGCCCCCTATGAATCTGCATTAACCAGTAAGCTGGTGGATGTGGCTATACATGAAGGCTTGGACGTTTTGCATGTGCACTATGCCATACCTCATGCTTCTGTTGCGTACCTGGCTAAGCAAATTTTAATATCTAAAGGAATTTATATTCCTGTGGTTACAACCTTGCATGGAACCGATATTACGCTTGTGGGACGCGACAGCAGCTACGAACCGGTAGTTACCTTTGCCATTAACCACAGCGATGGAGTTACGGCAGTGTCTGACAGTTTGCGAAAGGACACCTACGCCAACTTTGAAATAAACAAAGAGGTGGAGGTAATACATAACTTTATTGACCTGAAGCGTTTTTCCAAAAAACCAAAGGATCATTTTAAACGTGCCATAGCACCTGGTGGTGAACGATTACTGGTACACACATCCAACTTCAGAAAAGTAAAACGTATTGAAGATGTGGTTCGCGTTTTTGAAAAAGTTAACAAACAAATTCCATCAAAACTATTAATGATTGGTGATGGAGATGAACGGGCAATGGCAGAAAAACTTTGTCGCGATTTGCACTTGTGTGATGATGTAAGGTTTCTTGGCAAGCAGGATGCAATAGAAGAAATCCTCTCTGTTTGCGATCTTTTTATCATGCCCAGTGAATCAGAAAGTTTTGGTTTAGCTGCATTAGAAGCCATGGCCTGCCAGGTGCCGGTAATCACGAGCGATGCAGGAGGAATGCCCGAATTAAATGTGCAAGGCGTAACTGGCTACATGAGCTCCGTGGGCGATGTTGACGATATGGCAGCCAATGCCCTTAAAATTTTAAAGGACGATATCACTTTAAATACCTTTAAGCAAAATGCACTTAAGCGAGCTGCTGAGTTTGACATTAACGTGATTTTACCGAAATACGAGAAATACTATCAAAAAGTAGTGCAGGAAATACATCAAGCAATTGGCTAATTCATTCTCTTTTTATATACCCTACTAGCGAGTTTTTCTAACCGCTTTATACTTGAACTTTTATTTTTTCCGAAGATTTGCGTGAGAATGATTTCTTGTGCAACAAATTTTATTTACTGTAAATCAATCATTTATAGTATTTTTTAGTACCTTGTCTTGCATAGTACCATTTAATAGATATATCTTTGCAATGTCAAATTGATCAATTGATACAAGTTTCAAATAGTCGAACCATTTAAAAAAACAAAAACGTGGGTAATCTCGAAAACACACAGTCGCAAATGCGCAAGGGCGTTTTGGAGTTCTGCATTTTGTCCATCATATCGCAAGGCGAAATTTACCCTAGCGATATCATAGTTAAAATGAAAGATGCCAGGCTCATTGTGGTGGAAGGTACATTGTACCCTCTTTTGACCCGGTTAAAAAACGGAGGACTTCTCTCCTACTCCTGGGTTGAAAGCAATGCCGGTCCACCCAGAAAGTATTACAAATTAACTCCGTTGGGTGAGGAGTTTTTAAAAGAACTAAAAAAAACATGGGATGAATTGGTATTGGCCGTTAATCAAACCTATCAAAATTCACTAACAAAATGAACAAGACAGTAACAGTAAACATTGGTGGCATGGTGTTTCACATAGAGGAACATGCTTACACTTCGTTAAAAAGATACCTAGATGCTATACGCGGTCACTTCACCATGAGCGATGGCCGAGATGAAATCATACAGGACATTGAAGGCCGAATTGCTGAAATATTTCAACAGCGGTTAGGAACAAATCGCCAAGTGATTACAGAGGATGACGTAAATGCTGCTGTAGGCATTATGGGAAGGCCGGAAGATTTTGCAGGAAGTGCTGAACAAAGTAGTAATGACTCATCATCACAATCGTCAACAGCATATGATAATGCCAATCCATTAAAAAGAAGATTGTACCGCGACCCTGATGACAGGGTAATTGCCGGGGTATGCTCAGGTCTTGCACACCGTTTGGGAATTGACGCAGTGTGGATAAGGTTGTTGTTTGTTGCTGTGTTTTTTGCCGGAGGTAGCGGTTTCCTTATTTACATCATTCTTGCAGTGGTTTTGCCAAAGGCGATCACATCAACACAAAAGTTGGAAATGCGTGGTGAGGATATAAACATTTCCAATATTAGAAGAGAAACAGAGGCTGGCGGTGAAAAAAAGGAACCTTCTTTCTCATCAAATCTCTTTGACACAATTGGTCAAATCATTAAAGCCATGTTAAAATTCGTGGTTTACTTTTTCGGGTTCATCTTTGGTATTGTAGCACTCGCCATGATCTTCGCCTTTGTGGTTGCCATTATGGCCATGCTGGGTGTTGGAGGCATTACCATTCCGTTGTTTATTTCCGACCAATTCCTTACCCATGGTCAGCAATTGTGGGCAATGACCTCGTTATTCCTGCTACTGGGTGTTCCTCTTATTTGGCTGTTATACCAAATTATTAAATGGATTTTTAAAATACAACATGCCAGCAGACCATTAAACATTATTGTAGGATGCCTATTTCTGGTTGGTATCATCACAGCATTCTTTACCTCAATTAATGTGGCTAAGGAATTTACGCAGTCAGGAAAAATAAGAAATTCTCTCGACCTGATTAGTCCACAAACCGATACCATGTATGTTAAACTGATGGATGATGATAAGTATGACGAAGACAATAAGAGAACATATCACGGTGGTGGAACCAGTTACAGTGTGGTTACAGGAACTGACTTTGTGTTTAGACAGGATAACGTTTCATTTGATGTGCAAAAGGCTGTGGGTGATAAATTTGAACTTGTTCAAGTTATATCAGCACAGGGATCTACCGAAAAAGTGGCTGTTGATAATGCGCGTGAGGTGGTGTATAATTTTGAACAAAAAGATTCCTTGTTAATGTTCAGTGATCATTTTCCTATACCAAAAGGAACCAAATTTCGTGACCAGAAAGTTAAACTAATTTTAAAGGTGCCTGTTGGCAAAAGTGTTTACCTGGATGAGAGCATGGAAGACATCATCTATGATATTGAAAACAGTACCAACACCTATGATGGTGACATGGGCGGCCATGTTTGGAAAATGACGGAGGGTGGATTGATATGTACCGATCACAATTTCTCAAAAGACGAAGAGAAAGGTGAATGGAACAATGATGATGATATGGAAATCAATATTGATAAAAACGGTGTTCGCATTAACGGAAAAGACGCTGATAGTATTGATGGCAAAGCAAAAGATGTTGACATTAAGATTAACAGCGAAGGCGTACATATTAAATCAAAAGGAAAATAGAAACGAAATGCTGAGGAGTTGTTAACCTTATTTAACAATCCTTAGCAATAGTTTAACACAAATGGCGTGTAACTTTCCCAACTTTGTTACCGTCATAAATTAAAAGCATAGTTTACTATTCATTAAAAAAACGGCACGATGCTGTAGGTGAATTGTCATGCCAAAAAAAAAGATAACATTCACATTTAAACATAAAATAAAATGAAAAAATTAATCTTTGTCACTGCAAGCGCAATGATGCTTACACTGACCACCTCCCTGCTAAATGCACAAAGCAACACCGGTATTAAAACCGATGTAAGTGAACAAACCAAAGAAGAAATACTGAAGCTAAACAATGAAATGGAGAACTCGTTTTTAAGTAATGATCCACTAAAGATTAGCGAATTTTATGATGATGATGCCACAATCCTATTGGACGGAAAGCAAGTAAAGGGCCGCAAGGAATTATCTGAATTCTGGAATGGAATTAAAGACCGTAAAAACTTAAAACTGAAGGTTAATGAACTTGGTGGCAGCGGAAAATATGTTTATCAAACAGGAAGCATTACCTGGACTACCTCTGGCGAGGAGGTTACCAAAAATTTTATGATGCTTTGGAAACGCCTTAGTAATTATGAATATAAAATATACCTGGCCGGATTAAATTAGAAGTTGATTGATGATAACCCATCCCATTCTATGCATGTCAGAGGATGGGATTTTTTTTGTTATAATGGTTTACAAGGTTTTATTTCTTGACACATTTTCAAGCCCGAAAACAGTGGCCAAATAAAAACTTCTTGAGAGGCGAAACAAAAAAGGCATTAGCACGATAAGTATGAAGCTGTTTATTGTTAGATAGGTCCATGTTGCAAAACCCCAGATGGAATATACCCAAGCAAAATTTACAACAGAAAGCGCTACCGTTACCACATAGCTCATAAACATTGCACCATAATAGAACCCGGGCTCAGGAGTTAGTTTAAGTTTACACACTTCACAGCAATCAGGCATATCAGCAATTTGCTTGATAAGGTAAGGATTGGGTTGTAAAAACAACCGACCCTCATAGCATGAAGGACAGCGCAGACTAAAAATAGCCTTTATCAATTTCCATTTACTTCTCTTTTGGCTCAGCATGTGTTGCTTTTAAAAAGTAATTCCATAGCGACTCATCCGGTGGATCAGCAATCAACTCTACCTTTTCGTTTTTAACAGGATGAACAAACACTAGTTTTCTGGCATGCAAATGTATGGAGCCATCCGGGTTACTTCGCTCTGACCTATATTTTAAATCACCTTTTATTGGGCAACCAATAGCCGCCAATTGAACCCTTATTTGATGATGTCTGCCGGTTAAAGGATCTACTTCCAGCAAATTATAATTATCTGAATGCGCTATCGTTGAATATTTCAATTCGCATCTTAAAGTATTACCCTTGGGTTGCAATGAAGCCCTCGATTTATTTTTAGACTCATCTTTAATGAGATAATGCACCAAAGTATCCTCTGGTTTTGCCGGTTTGTTTTTTACTACCGCCCAATATGTTTTTGATACTTCCCTCGATCGGAAGAGTTCATTCATTCGTTCGAGAGCCTTACCGGTTTTGGCGAAGAGCACCACCCCGCTAACGGGCCTGTCTATACGGTGAATGGTTCCGCAAAAAACGTTTCCGGTTTTATTATATTTATGCTTTAAAAAATCTTTCACGAGGTCACCCAATGGAACATCACCAGTTTTGTCGCCTTGTGTAATTTGTCCCGGCTTTTTATTGATTGCTATCAGGTGATTGTCTTCAAAAATTACCTGTGTCGAAAATAAATCTGTTTCACTCATGATAAAGAAGCCGATAGAAAACTAATATTGCTCCTTTTCATTTGGAAAATCCTTACTTTTTACATCACTAATATATTGTGAAGTCGCTTTTTTAATATCATCATATAAACTCAGGTAACGTCTTAAAAAGCGAGGGTGAAACTCATTGTTAATGCCCAACATATCATGCAAAACCAACACTTGCCCGTCAACTCCGTTACCTGCCCCAATGCCAATTACCGGAATTTTAACAGCCTCCGCTACTTTTTTTGCCAGCGAAGCCGGAATTTTCTCCACGACAATGGCAAAGCAACCTGCTTGCTCCAAAATACGGGCATCTTCAAGTAACCTTTGTGCTTCCTCTTCTTCTCGTGCCCGCACCACATAGGTGCCGAATTTATAAATGGATTGTGGTGTTAATCCTAAATGTCCCATTACCGGTACACCGGCAGTCAAAATTCTTTCAATTGACTCCTTTACCTCTCTCCCACCTTCCATTTTTACAGCATGCGCGCCTGACTCTTTCATGATACGAATGGCTGAATTAAGCGCTTCTTTTGAATTTCCCTGGTACGATCCGAAGGGAAGATCCACCACCACCAGTGCGCGTGCAATAGCTCTCACTACACTAGAAGCATGGTATATCATTTGATCTAATGTTATAGGTAGAGTTGTTTCATGGCCTGCCATAACATTTGATGCAGAGTCACCAACAAGTATGACATCAATACCTGCATGATCCAATATTTTTGCTAAGCTGAAATCATAAGCAGTGAGCATAGATATTTTCTCGCCCCTGCGTTTCATCTCCTGCAAAATGTGGGTGGTTATTTTTTTTACTTCTGTATGAACTGACATGATTAACTCCTTATGGTTATTAATATTAGTTTTCACGCGGCAAAACAAACTGACTTTTAGTTTGCGTAGAATCTTTTTTGACAGGCGTGGTTGAGTTTGCAGGTTTATATGCTTTAGGCGTGGCCTTGGTTTTTTGCAAATCGCTTTTTAATATCAGAATAGAATCAACTAATACCTTGTTTTTTTCTTTTTCCGCCTTTAAAGTTTTGCTCAAGCTGATAATAATATCTGAGTTTTCATTTCCACCCACCATTTCTTTGTAACGAAGTAAATCTTTATTAGCACGCTGTAGCGAATCAATTGATATATCTGATTGTTCAATTTTCTTTTGAAGCAAGGTTATGGTTTTATCCTTGGCCTTACTTTCATTCTCATCATCACGATCAGTAGATCTGAGTACGTCAATCATTTTTTTCTGATCCTCGTTCTCTGCCTGCAATTTATTTATTTGTGATTTTAATTTAATTATGGACTCGGCAAGTTCAATAATATCTGGACTTGCATTTTCTAATGCCTTGCCATTGCCGCCATCCTCATCATCTTTTTTTACTGCTTTTGGATCTGTGGAAGTTGAAGGATTATATTTAGAAACAGAAAACAAGTAAATAAAGTCAACCTTAGCTCTTGATCCCGGGCCCACTATTAAACCAAAACGCCCCGATTTGTAACTGATTTCATTAAATGATAAGAGATAGGTATTATTCAAAAAAACATCATAGTTGCGATTGGCTGTTTTTATTTCCAAAAGATTGTAAACATTCACTTCATTAATCAAACTCGATTTTACCCATCCTCCAGATTTTGCCTCACCTGTTAAATATCGGTAAGTGCCGGAGGCTATTTGCCTTAACCTATACTGACGGGATGTGTTCATTTCAAAAATAAAACCCCCTTGTCCATCATTTTGCGCCATAAAAATTAAACCTATAGAACCGTTTTGGTCGGCAGCTCTTTCAATTTTCATGGAGGTAACGATTTTAAACGCGGGTTCGTTGTAGTCGCTATTGGCAATCACAGCGTAAGGCTTATCAATAGATTTTCGGTTAAGGATATACTCACCATCCTGCACTAAAAACAAGTTTTCGTTATTGGCAAGAAAAGTCCACATGCCACTGCTGGTGTCAAAATTTTCGCTCATATCGAGCTTATCAAACTTTTCGGCCACTAACTGCGCATATACGGGGACTGTGGTTACAAACAAAAAGGCAGCCGTAACAAATGCTTTTATTATTTTTATATTCATTTAAAGATTGTAAAAAATCAAATGCCTTTAAGGCAGCTAACGATGTTAAAATATGTTAATTTAGAGAGTGGAAAATTACAGAATTTTTTTAATCAGTTTTGTTGTCATACTTTTGAAACATGAATAAGTTATTAAAAGTGTTTTGTGCAATAGTGTTATTGCAATCGTCATGTAAAACAGATATTGATTTATTGGCCCCTTACAAAGAAACCATGGTAATTTATGGGTTGCTCGACCCATCAGACAGTGTTCAGGTGCTTCGCATTAACCGCGCCTTTTTGGGAGAAGGTGATGCCTATACTTTTGCCCAAGTGCCGGATTCGTTTAACTACCGTGACATCCTTGACGTAAAGTTGGAAAGATATAATAAAGACAGCGTAAAAACCGGCACCATTACTCTGGAACGATTTGAAGGCCCACCGCTGAGTTCAGGTATTTTTGCCACACAACCTAACATATTATACCGCACCACAGGAGCCGACTCTATTTACCAGGATGATGGTGGTGAGTATAAAATGATTGTATATAACCGAGAAAGCGGATTAACAACGGTATCCAGAACTGAGGTGGTAAACAAAATATCTCTTTTTGAGTCGCCATCTTCAGGCGGATCAGTGGATTTGGTGGGAAACCCCTTCGTGATCAAGTGGAATGCGGGAAATAATGCCAAATTTTATGATGTTTATATTCGATTTCATTACCGCGAAATAGAAAAAGCCAACACCTCCAACATACAAGATAAAACAGTTGAATGGCAGGTTGGAACTGCCGTTGACAATATTAACAGCTCCTCCAACCCGCTTCTCACCATTCCTTTGTCTAAAGAATCCTTTTACGGTAGTGTTAGACGTAGCATAAATCCTGACAATGCTGTTGACAGGTATTTCTTAGGAATGGATTTTTTGTATTATGGTGGAACTTCAGACCTTTATACCTACATTCAGGTAAACAAACCTCCAACAGGAATAGTGCAGTCCATCCCCGATTTCAGCAATATTGAAGATGGTGTGGGCATTTTTAGCAGCCGCTTCTCACAAATACTAAAAAGCAAACAGCTTTCGCCCGCCTCAAAGGATACCTTGGCCAATGGCTATCTTACCGGAGACCTGGGTTTTAAAAACTAATGCCTTTTTGTCATTTTCCTTCGGGAGCTTATGCTGGTTTAAATGCCTAAAATTCCATTATTGGCATAAAAAAGCAGTTGGCACATAGCTTGTCATTCTCGTTTTAAAATAAAAAACAGTTAAAATGAGAAAAGTAATAGGCATTGACCTTGGAACAACAAATTCCTGTGTTGCCGTGATGGAAGGTAACGAACCCGTTGTAATACCAAACAGCGAAGGAAGAAGAACCACACCATCCATTGTAGGTTTTATAAAAGACGGAGAGCGCAAAGTGGGTGACCCTGCTAAACGCCAGGCTATAACCAATCCTAAAAACACTGTATATTCCATTAAACGTTTCATGGGCGAAACCTACGAACAGGTTGCAAAAGAGAAAGACCGTGTGCCTTACGAGGTTGTAAAAGGGGACAACAATACACCTCGCGTTAAAATTAACGATAGAATGTACACCCCGCAGGAAATATCAGCTATCATTTTACAAAAAATGAAAAAAACTGCTGAGGATTATTTGGGTAGTGAAGTAACGGAGGCGGTTATTACCGTGCCGGCTTATTTTAACGACTCGCAACGCCAGGCAACAAAAGAAGCAGGTGAAGTTGCAGGACTTAAAGTGCTGCGTATCATAAATGAACCAACTGCTGCTGCATTGGCTTACGGATTAGACAAAAAAAACCAAGACATAAAAATTGTAGTATTTGACTGTGGTGGTGGAACGCATGATGTATCCGTTCTTGAACTTGGTGATGGTGTTTTTGAAGTAAAATCTACCGATGGAGACACACACTTAGGCGGTGATGATTTTGACCAACGCATTATAGACTGGTTAGCCGATGAGTTTAAAACAGACGAAGGCATTGACTTGCGCAGAGACCCTATGGCATTGCAGCGCTTAAAAGAGGCTGCAGAAAAAGCTAAAATCGAACTCTCAAGCTCATCACAAGCAGAAATAAACCTACCCTACATTATGCCGGTTGATGGTGTTCCAAAACACTTGGTTAAAACACTTACCCGAGCAAAATTTGAACAGTTGGTTGACGATTTGATCAAACGCACCATTGAGCCTTGTAAAACAGCACTTAAAAATGCAGGCATGAACCCAAGTGATATTAACGAAGTAATATTAGTGGGTGGATCTACCCGTATTCCTGCAATACAGGCTGCGGTTGAGAAGTTTTTCGGAAAAGCCCCTTCTAAAGGTGTAAACCCTGATGAAGTTGTTGCCATTGGCGCAGCTATACAGGGAGCCGTGTTAACCGGTGAGGTAAAGGATGTATTGTTGCTTGATGTTACCCCATTGTCATTAGGTATTGAAACTTTTGGAGGAGTATTTACTAAACTGATTGATGCCAACACCACCATTCCCACCAAGAAAAGTGAAACGTTTAGTACAGCAAGCGACAACCAGCCATCCGTAGAAATACACGTGTTACAAGGCGAGCGAAGTATGGCTAAAGATAACCGCACCATTGGACGCTTCCATTTAGACGGCATTCCCCCTGCCCCACGCGGTGTACCTCAAGTAGAAGTAACTTTTGACATTGATGCTAACGGTATCTTACACGTAGGTGCGAAAGACAAAGGAACAGGCAAAGAACAAAAAATCCGTATTGAGGCTTCAAGTGGATTGTCTGACGAAGAGATCAAAAAAATGAAAGCTGAAGCAGAAGCAAATGCTGAAGCAGATAAAAAAGCAAAGGAAGAAGCCGACAAAGTAAATATGGCTGACACCATGATATTTCAGACAGAGAAGCAACTCACAGAGTATGGCGAAAAATTGTCTCAAACCAACAAAGACAATATTCAAAATGCACTTACCAAATTGAAGGAAGCACATCAGTCTAAAAACTTGGCCGACATAGAAACCGCCATGACAGAGATTAATGCAGCATGGCAGGGAGCATCACAGGAAATGTACAATGCCACCAGCACAACAGCAGAAGGTGCCGAGGGCACTGCAGATGTAAATGCCGGAGCAACAGATGCGAAAGCAGAAGGCAACGTAACTGATGTTGATTATGAAGAGGTGAAAGACGAAAAGAAATAATTGCTTTGGTCACAATAAAAAGCGGTGCTGATAAATTTATCGGCACCGCTTTTTGCTTAAAGAACTTACCTTAGTTGTGGTCAGGATTTGTTAATGATAATCCGAGTGGGAGTAGGTGCAACAATTCCATTTTTGTCGAAAGCGGTTTTTACTTGCTCTTGTATCCCAAAAAACACGTCCCAGTAATCCGCAACGGTTGAATAAGGGCGTACAGCCAGTGTTACCATTCCATCTCCCACTTTATTTACATTTACAGAGGGCGCGGGATCCTTCAACACTTTATCATTAGCAAGCATCACATTCATAGCAATGTTTCTCACTTTATCCAAATCGCTATCTGGAGCTACTGCCATGGCAATGTCCACACGAAGGTTTCCGTGACGGTTATAATTTATTATTGTACCGTTAGAAACTGCACCATTTGCCAGTATCACCGTTTTGTTATCTGGAGTAAGCAAAATGGTATTAAAAATCTGAATCTCCTGCACCACTCCAGTTTGCCCTTGCGCCTCAATAAGGTCGCCCACTTTATAGGGTTTAAAAACAAGGGTAAGTACACCACCAGCAAAATTTGCCAACGAGCCTTGCAAGGCCAAACCCACAGCCAATCCCAAGGCACCAATTACCGCCACAAATGATGTTGTTTGCAAACCAAGCATGCCTGCAACGGTTACCAGTAAAAGCACCTTTAAGCCAACACTTACCATGCTGCCTAAAAACGATTGAAGAGACACATCAATACCGCGTCTTACCAAAGCCTTGGTAAGAAGTCGGGTAACCAGATTTGTGAGATAAAGACCGACCACAAAAACCAAAAGAGCCGTAAGCACCTTAGGTCCATAAACATTAAATAAATGAATCACGCGTTCCTGAATTGCACTTGCTTTTTCCATAAAATTTTGAATTGAAATTTTAGAATAAAAAATGTTAGTTAGTAATATGCCTCGAAATTAGTATAAAAAAATCGAACCACCTGTACGCCCTAATTGAAAGTGGCTTATATTTATATGCCCATGTCAATGGTTTCACCGTTTGATTTGGTGTTTTTTCTTTTAAATAGTGAGCTATCGAACTTACCGAAGCGATAGCTGAAATTCAAGCGAAGTATTTGAGCATCACGTTTTCTTAGGCTATCCTGAATATAGTAATCCGATTCTGAATGGGTATCTGTTTTTCTTGTTTTAAAAATATCAGAAATGTTGAGAGAGAGTGAACCAGCCTTATCTTTCCAAAACTCGTACTTCAACCCGGCATCAACGCTGTAACTTTCACGCACAAAACCTTGCGCTGTTGTTTGCGTGCCGCTTCCGGGTCCGCCACCCATTCCACCTCCCCTGTTACCTCCTGGAGATTGGCCACTGTTTAACTGAAGCGCTGTTTTTGATTGGTATTCACCAGAAACAGAAAAACTAAAATTGGCTGGAAGTTTAAATGACAAATTAAGCTTACCCAACCAGCTGAACTGCTCCACATCAAGATCCTTTTCAATGTTTTTACCATCTACCAAAGATTGATAAGCATTTATATTTGCTGTAACATCAAGCCATCCATTGTAGTTGTTTTGAGAGGTAAGCTCAACACCGTAAGCAGAGGCTGAATTTGCATTTACAAACGTACTTATTAATACATTGTTGCCGGTGTTACCATCAACCTCATTTACAATGTAACGGGTAATCACATCATTGGTTCGCTTGTAGTAAACGGAAGCCAACAAGGTGTTTTTACGGCTAAGTGTTTTAAGCCAGGATAGTTCAACTGCATTGGTAAACTCAGGCCGAAGGCCAGGATTTCCTCTGCTTAGGTTAAGCGAATCTGAATAATCTGTAAATGGAATTAGCTGAAAAAAAGTAGGGCGGTTTATTTTTCGTGAATAGTTAAGTTGCAAATCGGTGCTGTTGTTAAGTTTGTAACCCAAGCTAGCGCTGGGAAATAAGCTGAGCGGAAAATCATTATTAAACTCTTGTTTGGTTTGCGTAAGTTCACCTCCATAAAATGAACTCTCTACGCGTGCCCCTATTTGATAATTAAACTTGTTTATCTGCTGTGACAATGTGGTGTAGGCCGCATACACTTGATCAGTAAATTTATAGTTAGCATTAAGGTTAAGAATTAGATCGTAGGTTTGAGTACTATTGTTAAAGGTGTAATTGGTGTTGGCGCTGCTGTAGTTTCTAAGAGCTCCGCGCAAACCCGATTCCAATTTTATTTTGTGATTAAGCGGTGTAGTAAAATCAATTTGTGCTGTAACAAAGGTGTTTTCACCTTCTGATCGTTGCCTTTGCAACACTGTGCTTCCCTCCAAAATGTTAAGGGTGTTATAGTTTCCTTCCTGGTCGCTTTTAATTCCGTTAAAATTAATATCAGCAGTTATTTCCTTTCCTTCTTTAGGAAAAAGGTGTTTAAATGCCACTGTACCGCCCGTATTGGCGAAGTTCCTTGTACTCTCTGACTCACGCAAAGTAAATGATGATATCACACCACTTGTGAGCAAGGTATCGGTTTGTGTGTAAAGATTATCACTAGGGTTAAATTGCCCACGGTTGTAAGAACCTGAAACGGTTAGTGTGTTCCTGTTATCCAAAAAAATATCAATCCCAGAACGTATCAATCCGAAATAACCTTTCATTTTAGTGTCTGTGTTTTGTTGAAGAACTGTGGGTGGTATTTCAGCAAAATTATACCGGGTGGTAGTATTGCTTCCCGATGATCTTCGTTGGTTGAGGTTGCCATTTAAAAACCAATTCACCTTACCTTCTCGCACATTAAGGTCGGCACCTGTGTTAATCCGCGCCCGGGAGTCAACACCGGCACGCACTGTACCATTGTACCCAAGGCGTTTATTCTTTTTTAAAACTATGTTTAGGATACCTGCCATCCCACCACTGGCATCATATTTTGCTGATGGATTGGTAATCAATTCCACTTCCTGAATAGCATCGGCAGGTATTTGGTCAACAGTAAGTGTGGTGGGGCGTCCATCCACAAATATTTGAGGTGCTGCATTTCTCATGGTCACATTTCCATCAATATCCACACTTACCGATGGCACATTTTTAAGCACATCTTCCGCTGTACCACCAGTTGCTATTGGATTTTTATCAACGTTATACACTTTCTTATCAGCTTTTAGCTCA
>JAYTNW010000331.1:0-3527 GCA_043748115.1 Bacteroidota bacterium
CACACATTAGCAACCTTGCCGGTGGATTAGTTTGCGAAGAAGTAGGTGTGGTGCCTATTGACAAGAATGTTTTGCTTAACGAAGTGATGCGCCTGTCAGGCAAATAAAATGGAAGTAACGCCTTACCAATCCGGAGAAAGTAAAAAAGAACAGGTGCGCACCATGTTTGATGCGGTGGCGCCTAAATACGATCTGCTTAACAAGGTGCTGTCCTTTGGTATTGATAAATGGTGGCGAAAAGTTACCGTTAATGCATTGAAGAAACTGCAGCCCAAAACTATTTTGGATATTGCAACAGGAACTGCCGACCTCGCCATTGCTGCTGCCCAAATAAACCCCGATCACATTACGGGCGTTGACCTATCAGAAGGAATGCTGGCCATAGGACGAAAAAAAATTGAAGAAAAGAATTTGACCCCTCTTATTTCTTTAGAGCGCGGTGATAGCGAACAACTTAAATTTAGCGACAACGCCTTTGATGCTGTTACCGTTGCATTTGGGGTTAGAAATTTTCAGAACCTCAAGAGCGGACTCAAGGAGATGAGCCGTGTGTTAAAACCCGGAGGAAAGGTGTTTATACTCGAGTTCAGCCAGCCCACGTTGTTCCCTATAAAGCAATTTTACAGCTTTTATTCGCGTTATATCCTGCCTATGGTGGGAAACAAAATTTCGGGTGACACCGCTGCGTACACTTATTTGCCTGAATCGGTAAGGCATTTCCCATCCGGAAGTGCTTTCGGTGATGTACTTCGGCAATGCCGTTTCAGTGAGGTATCCATCAGGCCGCTAACCTTTGGTATTGTAACTTTATATATAGCTTCCAAACAATAAATGAACCCGCAGCAAAGCATTACAGTTAATATTACATCAATGGTGCGCAAATCTGCCATCATCGCGCTGTTTAGCTGCTTGCTTTGGGTTTTATCCTCAACACAGAGTTGGGCACAGCGCAAAAAAATACTTAACCTCCCTAAATACGACAGGCAAGCCTTTCATTTTGGATTTCTGTTGGGCATTAACAAAACCGATTTTGATGTAAGACGGGTGGAAGGTTTTAATTTCAACGACTCTCTTTACACCGTAGAACCGCAGGGGCTTTCAGGGTTTAATTTACAAATAGTGACCAACATGCGGCTGGGCGAGCATTTTGACCTTCGCTTTTTACCAGGCCTTTCCTTTGCTTCGCGTAACCTTGTTTACACCTTTGAGCAGGGCCGACCTTATAACAATGTGGTAACCAAAAAAATTGAATCTACCTTCGTGGAATTTCCAGTTGATCTTAAATTTAAATCAGCACGCTTAAATAACTTTAGGGCCTATGTGCTTGGAGGGGTTAAATACAGCATTGACATGGTTTCTCAGGCAAAAGTTGCGGCCAAAGACAAAGAATTTGTTAAGCTCCAAAAGCAGGACTACGGCTATGAAATTGGCATTGGTTGCGATTTTTATATGCCCATGTTTAAATTTTCACCGGAGATAAAAATGTATCACGGCCTGCGCAACCTGCTGGTAAAAGATGATCTCGTTTACTCACAATCGCTCAACGGTTTGTTTTCGAAAGTATTTACCCTGTCGCTTACTTTTGAGTAGAAAGTTTTTTGTTTTAGTTTCTTGTCTTTAGCTTTTGTCTTGTACGCGATTTTAGTTTGGTGATGCTACGCTGTGTTGAATTTTGAATTTGCATCCTTTCGCTTTCCCTCCTATTTTACTCTAAAAAAAACATACCACCATAAATTCGTAATTTCGCAAACATTCGTTATTACCACCCATCTATGAATATATTTGAGCTTGTTGTTCTGCCTGAAGAAGCAGCAGATGAGCAAAAAATACAAAACCTGTTTTTCAAAAAATACAACCTTGGCGGGCAGCTTCGTGTGGTTAAACGAAGCATTGATGCGCGTAGCAGGCAGGTTAGAATCAGGCTTGTGTTATCCTTAGTGGCTGAAGGAGATCAGCAAAACGTTACAACAAAACGTAAATGGCAAAATGTTGCCCATAGCCAACCGGTGGTTATTATAGGTTGCGGACCGGCCGGATTGTTTGCAGCCATACGTTGCATTGAACTGGGATTTAAACCCATTATAATAGAGCGCGGAAAAAATGTGCGCGACCGCAGACGCGATTTGGCCGCTATCAACAAGCAGCATGTGGTTAACCCCAATTCCAACTACTGCTTTGGCGAAGGCGGTGCAGGCACTTACAGCGATGGTAAACTCTATACCCGCTCCACCAAACGTGGAGATGTGATAGCCACCTTGCACACCTTTATAGAGCATGGCGCTGCTGCCGACATTGCCGTGGATGCACATCCGCACATTGGCACCAACAAACTCCCAGGCATTATCACTGCCGTGCGTGACCAAGTTATTGCCTGTGGCGGTGAAGTGCTTTTTGAAACCTGCCTCAAAGATATTTTTTCATCACTGGGTGCGGTAACGGGAGTGGAGTTGCAGCAGTTAAACAATTCTACTCTATTTACTTTACCCACAAAAGCCGTGATATTGGCCACAGGCCACTCGGCACGTGATATTTTTTACCTCCTGCATCACCGCAAAATAGCCATTGAAGGCAAACCTTTTGCTTTGGGTGTTAGGGCCGAACACCACCAAAGTGTTATTGATGCATCGCAATACCATTGTGCCGACAGGGGCACCTACCTCCCTCCTGCATCTTATTCACTCACGCATCAACACAACGGGCGAGGTGTTTACTCTTTTTGCATGTGTCCCGGAGGCATTATTGCCCCTGCCGCCACAGCACCCGGAGAAGTGGTGGTAAACGGCTGGAGTCCTAGTAAACGCAACAACCCTTTTGCCAATTCGGGCATAGTGGTAAGTGTGCTGGAAGAAGATGTACAAGCGTTTAAAAAATATGGCGAACTGCGTTACCTCGAATACCAAAAGGCCATTGAACAAACTGCATTTGTTGCAGGTGGCAGCAATCTTAAGGCACCGGCACAGCGCATCACTGATTTTGTTGATGCAAAAAATTCGGCCTCCCTTCCCTCCTGCTCTTACCTACCGGGTGTGCATGCCGCCAACCTGCATCATGTTTTGCCCACACCCATTGCCTCCGCTTTGGCCGATGCGTTTATACACTTCGGAAAAAAAATAAAAGGCTATTACAGCAACGATGCTGTGCTGGTGGGTGTGGAATCACGTACCTCATCACCCATCCGCATTCCTCGCGACAAAAACACGGGCATGCATGTGCAATTGCAGGGGCTTTTTCCTTGTGGCGAAGGTGCGGGCTATGCCGGTGGTATTATATCTGCAGCATTGGATGGGGAGTTTTGTGCTGAAAAATGCAGAGACTATTTAATGGATAGTTAAAAATTATTTTAATAAAAAAAGCTGCCTGCTACGGCAGCGCTAGCCACCATACCGGGCATTGGTAAAGTCGGGTTTAAACTTGTCGGCTTTAAGTTCAAAAGCTACTAAACATTGAATTCCACGGTGGTAGAAAAGGAGGTCAATGTAAAAGTCACTTTTGCCAACTTGTATCTTGTATTCTTCTCCTATGATAAC
>JAYTNW010000332.1:0-7104 GCA_043748115.1 Bacteroidota bacterium
TTTCATTATAATTTTATATAACTCCATCTCAAAAGGCAAATGGTTTCATTAGTTGTTTAAATAAAATACATTTGTATAAAATCAATACCATGCTTAAAATCTACATTCGATTTCTAGTACTATTTACACTACCTACTCTTACAGCCCAAGCAGACTACTGGACACAAAAAGCAAATTTCGCAGGCACTTCAAGGCAACGAGCTACTTCCTTCTCTATTGGCACTTAAGGCTATATTGGTATGGGTTACGATGCTGTTTATATGGTTGACTTTTGGGAATGGGATCAGGCCACTAATGTGTGGACTCAAAAAAGCAGTTTGCCGGGTGCCTCACGGGCATTCGCTGCCGGATTTTCTATTGGCACTAAAGGTTATATAGGATCAGGGTTTAATGGAGCCTACCTTAACGATTTTTGGGAATGGGACCAAGCCACCAACACCTGGACTCAAAAGGCAAACCTATCCACCAACTTTAGCCACTCTGTAGGATTAAGCATTGGTAACAAAGGATACTTTGCAACCGGCTTTAATGGTACCTCTACAAGTTTTCTCTACGAATGGGATCAGGCTACCAATATCTGGACTCAAAAAACATCACTGCCTGGTCCTGCCCGTGCTGGCGCATCAGGATTTTCTATAGGAAGCAAGCTGTTTGTAGCTAACGGCTCTAACGTGGGCACCTATTATAACGATCTCTATGAATGGAATCAGTCAACTGACACTTGGACGCAAAAAGCAAATTACGGAGGCTTGCCAGTTTACCAATCCAAAGGTTTTGCTATCGGCAATTGGGGATACACCGGTACAGGAAATGACCAAACAGGGGTTGATGTTGCTAATTTTTGGCTATATGATCCACCGTCAGACACATGGTTGCAAAAGGCCTTGTATGGTGGATTGCCTGTGCATTACGCTACTGCTTTTTCCATTGGCAACAAAGGCTACTTGGGCACGGGTCAAGCCTCTGGAGCGGTTAATATTTTTTGGGAATACACGCCCGACAGTGTAACCACAGGTGTGAGTGACCTTTATGCTGGCGACAAAGGCTTAACGTTGCTCCCAAACCCAGCTACAGAATTTATTGAAGTAACAACATTTACCGCAGCAGGCCTTGCCGAAGTGAAGTTAACCGATGCAACGGGAAAACAGGTTTTTACCACTGTGCTAATTCACATAAAGAAAGAATTGATGTTGCACAACTAAGCAACGGTGTTTATTTTGTAGAGTTGATTACCGGTAAACAGAAATTTGTGCAGCGGTTTTTAAAAGAATAACTTTGTGGCTGTGGCTGTTGCCTAAGGTATGCTTAAAACTGCTTATTGAAATGGTGATACGCTATTTCACTCATGTACGGGAAATAGGGCAATGAGGCTATGAGCTCTCTTGTTTTGTCTTCCTCAACCGATTGAAAAATTAAAATTGCATCTTTTTTTGAAACGGAAATAAAGAAATTTCTAATATTCCAGCTTCCTTCCACTGATTGACAAACTCCATTTCTTTTTTGGGTAACTCTGGTGTTGATTTTATTGTTTCTATTCCGCTTTCGGAAATTGTAATCTGCACCAATATTCTGTTCATGATAGTATCCTTTTTAGTGTTCGTGTAAATTTAAGAATTCAAATAATCGCTTTTACTACTCCACATGGCATGAGTTAATGTGTGCCTCCAAAAACAATTCGCCCCATTACGAATTAACGTAGTGGAGCGATTGTACAAAAAAGTTGTTAGATTAGTTACCCAGTTCGCTCATAAACTTAACACGCATAAGGCGTATTTCATCAATGGAATATTCATTTTCACCCAGTTCAACAAGTGCGTCTTCGGCACTGTCACTTTCGGCCGTGCGGAAGTAATCAAACACTTCTTCCTGACGGTCGGTATCAATCATTTCGTTGATGTAATAATTAAGGTCTATGCGTGTTCCGCTGGCCACAATAGTTTCTATTTCCGTAATTAGTTCCCCCAATGGAAGTGCTTTGGCTTCGGCCATATCGTCAAGCGATATTTTGCGGTCAATGTTTTGGATAAGGTAAACCTTTAATCCTGATTTGTTGACTACCGATTTTACAACAAAATCCTGCGGACGATCAATCTCGTTTTCTTCAACATATTTTTTAATAAGATCAATGAAAGGCTTACCGTATTTGGAGGCTTTGCCAGCACCCACACCGGTAATGTTTTTCATTTCCTCCATGTTAATGGGGTACTGAATAGCCATTTCTTCAAGGGATGTTTCCTGGAAGATAACAAACGGAGGAAGATTTTTTTGTTTAGCCGTTTGTTTACAAAGGTCTTTTAACATGGCAAACAGCGCTTCATCAGCGGCCGCACCTCCTCCACCTTCCGGCTCATCATCATCATCTGCATCAGAGCTTTCATAGCTGTGATCCTGCGTTACTTTGAAACTGGTTGGTTTTTCCTTAAACTTCTTGCCTTCCTCACTCAATTTTAAAAGGCCATAGTTGTCCACATCCTTATAAAGCAATCCTGCTAATAATGCCTGACGCACAACTGCCATCCAAAATTTTGCATCCTGATCAATACCTTCTCCATATACTTCGAGTTTGTTGTGCTGGTAGTCCTTAACTGCTTTATCATCTTTACCAATTAACACATTAATGATATGCTCAGCGGCAAATTTTTCCTTAACCGCTTCTACAGTTTCAAGAACCAACACTACTTCATCCTGCGCTTCTATTTGTGTTTTAGGATGCAGGCAATTGTCACAACTGCCGCAATTTTCTTCTTCGTAACGCTCACCAAAATAATGTAGCAAATATTTCCTACGGCACACAGAGGTTTCGGCAAACGATACTGTTTCCAACAACATTTGTTTACCTATTTCCTGCTCGGCAACAGGTTTGCCTTTCATAAATTTTTCGAGCTTTTCAATATCCTTGTAGGCATAAAAAGCCACACAACGTCCCTCGCGACCATCACGTCCACCGCGACCGGTTTCCTGGTAATAGCCTTCAAGCGATTTGGGAATGTCATGATGGATTACAAAACGTACATCGGGCTTATCTATACCCATACCAAAAGCAATAGTAGCCACAATCACATCAATGTCTTCCATCAGAAACTTGTCCTGTGTGGAGGCACGCACTGGCGCATCTAAGCCGGCATGGTATGGCAATGCTTTAATGCCGTTAACGGAAAGGGTGGATGCTACCTCTTCAACCTTTTTGCGACTGAGGCAGTAGATAATTCCTGATTTTCCGTTGTGATGTTTTACAAATTTTATAATTTCTCTCATTACGTCCACCTTGGGACGCACTTCGTAATATAAATTGGGGCGGTTAAAGGATGCTTTAAAAAGGCGAGCATCCATCATGCCTAAGTTTTTTTGAATATCGAGCGATACCTTTTCTGTAGCCGTGGCCGTGAGTGCTATAACAGGTATGTTTCCTAATGCATCAATGATAGGTCGCAAACGCCTGTACTCCGGGCGAAAGTCATGGCCCCATTCAGATATACAGTGTGCCTCGTCAATAGCTACAAACGATATTTTTATCTCTTTAAAAAAGATTACATTTTCTTCTTTGGTAAGTGACTCAGGTGCTACATAAAGCAATTTTGTTTTGCCTGATTTAATGTCTTTGCGAACCTGTGCAATTTCAGTTTTGTTGAGAGAGGAGTTGAGAAAGTGAGCCACAGCTTCGTCCGTGTTGAAACCGCGAAGCGCATCCACCTGATTTTTCATCAATGCAATAAGGGGCGATACTACAATGGCCACACCTTCCATCATTAAAGCAGGCAACTGGTAGCACATGGATTTGCCGCCTCCGGTAGGCATAATCACAAAAGCATTTTCACGGTTAAGTACAGCTTGTATGATGGCCTCTTGATCTCCTTTAAATCCGTCAAAACCAAAATACTTAAACAAAGCCTCTTCTAACTTGCTATCTGTTGGTTTGCTGGTTTTAATAATCGGCTTTTGTTTTTTGTCTGAAGCCGTGGTTTTTTTTGGTGTGGTTTCCTTTTTTACACTTTCATCAGCCTCTTTAGCTTTCCCCTTCTTCTTATTCTTCTCTTCTACTAACATTTTATATTATTACAACTTTAAAAATTTCAGTTAACTAAATTAGATATTTTTGTCCAATAAAAATACAATAAACTTTTAATTTCCAAAATTAATAACATAATTACTTCATTTTGAAATCTGCGAAGCAAATTATTGAACTTGCTAAAAAGACCCTAGATATAGAGTCCGAAGCGGTTGGTGCGTTGAAAAAATTTATTGGTAATGATTTTTATGAGGCTGTAAAATTAATCATTTTTTCCAAAGGCAGGGTGGTGTGTACTGGAATAGGTAAAAGTGCCATTATTGCCCAAAAAATAACAGCTACGCTTAACAGCACAGGCACGCCCTCTGTGTTTATGCATGCCGCTGATGCTATACATGGCGATTTGGGCATCATACAACGCAACGATGTGGTAATTTGTATATCCAAAAGCGGCAACACTCCTGAAATAAAGGTGCTTGCCCCCCTATTAAAATCGGGAGGCAACAAGGTTATTGCTATTGTTGGTGATGTACAATCTTTTCTGGCCTTACAATCTGATTTTGTGCTTAACACGTATGTAAAACAGGAAGCATGCCCTAATAACCTTGCCCCCACCAGCAGCACCACGGCACAATTGGCCATGGGCGATGCACTCGCTGTTTGTTTGCTGGAGTACCGCGGATTTTCAAGCAAAGATTTTGCTAAATATCATCCCGGAGGCGCATTGGGGAAAAGGCTTTATCTAAAGGTGGACGATGTGTTTAAACACCATCCCAAACCCATGGTGAAAAAAGGAGATAAACTCAAGGAGGTGATCTTATCTATTTCGGGAAGCAGGCTGGGCGCAACAGCGGTGGTTGAAAACGGGAAACTCGTGGGCATTATTACAGATGGTGACCTAAGAAGAATGATGGAGAAAAAAGGTTTGGTGGAAAATATTACTGCCAAAGAAATTATGACGGTGAAACCAAAATCCATTTCGCCAGAAACAATGGCTGCCGATGCTTTGATAATGATGAAAACAAATAACATTACCCAATTGGTGGTGACAGAGAAAAACAAGTATTTGGGTTTTATTCACCTACACGATTTATTAAAAGAAGGGATATTGTAAGTATAGGTTTGGTAAACATGGTACAGTATTCTGTTGCGATTGGGGCATTGTGTTGCGGAGTGGGCACAAAAATTTAAAGTTCAGTTAACGTGAAATAATCGAACCACCGAATAAAAATTTTAAATCAACCTCTTGCATAAAAAACTCCAAAGGAATTTGGGCGGACAATGAAAATTAAAAAATAAGCAACAACAGCAAAACAGATAAATGGCATTATTGAATAGCGCAGATCCAAACAAGGATATGAATTTTTTAGATCACTTAGAAGCTTTGCGTTGGCATTTAGTGCGTGCAACCATCGCTATTTTAGTTATTGCCGTGGTAGCGTTTATCTACAAGGAAATTTTGTTTGATGTGATCATCTTCGGGCCAAAAAGCCCAGATTTTATCACTTACCGGTATTTATGTTACTTGTCGCAAAAGTTTTCTATTGACATGTGCATTACCAAGATACCTTTTTCGCTCATTAGCACCAACATGGCAGGACAGTTTACTACGCACATGGTTGCAGCAGGTATTGCTGGGCTTATTGTTGGTTTTCCGTATTTACTTTGGGAAATATGGAGCTTCGTGAAGCCGGCATTGTCCACGAAAGAAAAACAATACACTCGCGGCATTGTGCTGTCGGCATCGTTGTTGTTTTTTACCGGTGTGTGTTTCGGCTACTTTGTTCTTTCACCTTTATCAATAAATTTTCTGGGTAGTTATCAGGTAAGTGCACAGGTTCAAAATGCTATTAACTTAGACTCTTACATCAGCATTGTGTCATTGATGACGCTTGCCTGTGGTGTGGTGTTTGAGTTGCCTATTCTGGTTTATTTTCTAACCAAAATAGGAATAATCTCTCCTGCATTTATGCGTGCCTACCGTAAACATGCCTTTATTGTTAACCTTATTGTGGCTGCGCTTATAACACCATCACCTGATGTAACCAGCCAGATGCTGGTAGCTGTTCCTTTGTTTATTTTATATGAAATAAGTATTTATGTTTCGGCTGTGGTGTCCCGCAATGATGCCAAACGTTTAAAAGCTAATAGTTAATATATTATGAGTGAATCAGTAAAGGAGTTTAATGACTACCGCGCAAAAATGAATGAGCGCATTTTAAATTCGGATAACCTGGTGATAAAACGTCTTTACAACTTAGATGCTAACACCTACATGGAAGGCGCACTGCCGGTACAAACAAAAGAGATGTTGGGATTGGTTGCCAGTATGGTGTTGCGATGTGACGACTGTATAAAATACCATCTTATACAATGCAAAGAACAGCAAGTTACCACCGATCAGATTTACGAAGTGTTTGCTGTAGCCAATATTGTTGGTGGCACCATTGTGATACCTCACACAAGACGCGCTGCAGAATTTTGGGACCAGCTTAACGAAAAATAGAGTACCTAAATTACACCACGTTAAGCGCCATCAAAAGTTGTTTTATAAATGGTAGCTTAAGTAACAGATTGGCTTGCCTTCTTTCAGATATATTTTTTCGTAGGTGGTTTGTATGTTAAGGTCAATGTGAATATCCTTTGCAGCATATAAATTATCAGAGTCATCAATTATTTCTTTTCCCATTTCAAGAGCCGCACTTCTTGAAAAACTGTAGAGCGGAAAGTTATCTGTTTTTAAATGAATGATTCCACCTTTCATTAAAAATTCGCTGTAGCGTTGTATGAACAAGGGCGAGGATAGGCGTTTGTTCTCCTTTCCGTCTCTTGGTTGTGGGTCGGGAAAGGTTATCCAAATTTCACTTACCTCATCTGCGGCAAAAAATTTTAGAATTATTTCCATACGAATACGCAGAAATGCGGCATTCATGATACCTTGCTCGTGAGCCGTTTTAGCACCACGCCACATTCGCGCTCCTTTAATATCTATGCCAATGAAATTTTTATCGGGATAACGTTGAGCCAAGCCCACTGTATATTCTCCTCTACCACAACCCAGCTCAAGCACAATTGGATTGTTGTTTTTAAAAACAACT
>JAYTNW010000333.1:0-2517 GCA_043748115.1 Bacteroidota bacterium
GTTGCTGCCATAGATTTTGTACCCGGCTATTCAACAACAGAGACTATTAAAAAAATGCAATCATAAAATTTAGGCCCTCATTACTCCTTTTATGGTTAATATTTGTAAATTTACATCAGTTAAATCATACCTATCTTTAAATATCATGTACGTATGAAATCGTTCGCAAAGAGCATAGCCTTGTTAGGCATCGTTTCCGTTTTATTTTACAGCTGCGAAAGCAATCACTTTTTTAAATCGAAAAAAAAATTAGCCAGTGATTTAAATGGTTCTTGGGTAAGAGCACTGTTTAAAGATGGAGATAAAGAAGAAATCTGGACCTTTAAAGACGGAAATTTAACCATTACCCAAGAGTCTGTTGCAACAGTTGAAGGTGAATACACTTATTCTATTGACGCAACCATCACTTCTCCTTTTTTAAAAATTGAACAATCAATTCCTGATACATCAAGCAATATTAACCCCTACCCTGACGTAACTTCTTACGCCTTAAAATGGAGCATAGTGCAATTGGATGAAAAGGTGCTTGATTTAGCTGGAGAAAACAGTGTTGGCACTTTGGTGCAAATAGAATTCAGCAAGCAATAATTTTACAATGCAGTTTTATTATTGTGGCCAAGGTTAAGTCTGTTTTTATTTGTCAGAATTGTGGCGCACAATCACCCAAGTGGATAGGCCGCTGTGTTTCCTGCGGAGAGTGGAACACCTATGTTGAAGAAATTGTTACCCGCACCTCCGGCAGCCATGCCTCCTCAACCGTTCAGCGCAGCTCGCGACCAGAAAAAATTTCAGAAATAGAAATATCTAACGAGCCCAGACTTATTTTACCCGATCAAGAACTTAATCGTGTTTTAGGTGGTGGATTAGTGGCTGGCTCCTTAATTTTATTAGGCGGTGAACCAGGAATTGGCAAATCAACATTGTTACTTCAACTGGCCACACAACTTAAAGGCAAAAAGGTACTTTACATTTCTGGAGAAGAAAGTGGACAACAAATAAGGATGCGTGCAGAACGTATTGGAGAGGTCATCAATGAAAATTGCTTTATATTAACTGAAACTTCCTTAGATGCAGTGCTGTCTCATTTAACAGCGGTTCAGCCTCAGTTGGTTATTGTGGATAGTATTCAAACGCTTTATTCTGCAAAAATTGAATCGTCACCAGGCAGTGTTTCTCAAATAAGGGGATGTGCCTCTGAGTTGTTGCGCTTTGCTAAAGAATCAGCTTGTCCTGTTTTTTTGGTGGGACACATTACAAAAGAAGGAATCATTGCAGGCCCCAAAGTATTGGAGCATATGGTGGACACTGTTTTGCAATTTGAAGGCGACCGCCATCACGTTTACAGGTTACTAAGAAGCATAAAAAACAGGTTTGGCTCTACGGCAGAAATTGGTATTTATGAAATGCAGGGTAACGGGTTAAACGAGGTTGCCGATCCATCAGAAATACTCCTTTCACAGCGCGACAGCACCTTGAGCGGAATTGCCATTGCCTGTAATTTAGAAGGAATGCGTACCATGCTTATTGAAACCCAAGCATTGGTAAGTACTGCCGTGTATGGAGTTCCGCAACGCTCCACCACCGGTTTTGATGCCAAAAGACTAAATATGTTGCTGGCTGTTCTTGAAAAAAGATGCGGATTTAAACTGGCCGCCAAAGATGTTTTTTTGAACATAACAGGCGGATTAAAAGTAGAAGATCCGGCCATTGACCTTGCCGTTATCTGCGCCATACTATCCTCAAACAATGACATGCCACTAGAGCCTCATACCTGCTTTGCAGGAGAAGTTGGGCTTTCCGGTGAAATACGCCCCGTTAGTCGAATTGAGCAACGCATAAAGGAGGCCGAAAAATTAGGGTTTAAAAAAATATATTTCCCCGCTCATAATCTGGCCTCGTTCGATAAAAAGATGTTTAAACACATAAAACTTTATCCTGTAGAGCGGGTTGAAGAAGTGTTTTCACTGTTGTTCGGTTAAAAATATTTTCAGGAAACTATTCTGTTTTTGATTGGGATATGCTACTTTTATTGTGCTTAGCAAGTTTTACTTTTTTTAGTACCATACAAATCATATTAAAATGAAAAAAATTTACCTCTTTCTAGCATCAATCTGCTGGTTTGCGCAGGCAAATGCACAACGCACAGTTGACATAGGCGTTTCACTGGGTGCCTCCAATTATTTTGGCGACCTCGGCAACAACGAACTTTTCCAGGCCACCTCTACACGACCCGGTGGTGCAATTACCTTCCGCAATTTTTTAAATAATCCCATGCGAACGGGAAATCAATACCAGCCTTTGTCCATTGAGTCGCGCTTTAGCTGGCATCGCATAGGCTATGATGAAACCAAGCCCATTGGCGGGCGCAGCGGTTATGACCTGCGCAATTATGGGCGTGGGCTTAGTTTTCGCACGGATGTGTACGGCTTCTCAACACATTTAAGTTACACGTGGTACCCCAACAAGCGCAAGCCCTTGCACTCACAAGGGCCGGCTATGTTTTTTTATGCCGGTGTA
>JAYTNW010000334.1:0-4617 GCA_043748115.1 Bacteroidota bacterium
GTTGCTGCAAATAACATCGGAACACAATTTGTATTGCCTCCAACTACATCATCGTCAGTGTCAAGATCACTACCTGTAATGGGTACTCAAAGTGTAATAAGTGTTTCGCAGGCTTTTGAGACTACCAGCATTCTCAATGAAGGCAATTTGTATAATGGCCAACAGCAAATGGGTTATATGAATTACTTGCCTCTACACTGGATTTTAGAAACATCACCTGAACCGCTTTCTTCTAGTATGCAAAAACCTAATCATTCGCCCTTGCTTCCTGTTGTAAAAGAGTCTCGCTCTGTTGGAATTTTTGTGGAAGGATTCTATTCGCCTGACTATTCAGTGCGAAGCATGTCGGTGAACAAAATCCCTAACCTTCCAGCAACAACACTTAACAACAACGAAGATTATTTACAGCTCAGAAAAAATACGGAATCCTATTTTTACTCACATAGTTATGGTTTAAGAGCCGGCTATATGATTAACAAAAGATGGGGTGTTAAAACAGGGTTAGATCTTACGCAGGTGCAGGAGCGTTTAAGTTATACCTATGTCCCCACCCTGGAAGAAGCTGTTCGAATGGGGCTAAGCATTGATACCATCAGTGGCATGCTGATTGATCCACTTAACAATAATTCGATGACTAACGATACCCTAATCAGTAATTACCAAGCGATAGGGGAGGTGACGGTGCCTAATCATTACAAGTATTTTAATATACCTCTGATGTTCACATACTCCATTGGTCACTCCAAAATAAAATGGGTGGCAGCTGCAGGGCCGTTTCTAAATGTGGCTTTAAAAACCAATGCCACCATCATCAACACTGACCGGGTGAGCCGTATAAATCTTGCGGAGAATAAAGAATTGTCGCCTTACCGTTCATCAATTGGTTGGGGTGCCGGTGCTGAAATTGTGTTGTCGTATGAATTGCGCGATAACATAAGTTTTATAGTAGGACCCCATGCTAAATATTATTTCAAGAACATCAGTAAAGGAGAGGCTCCTTTGAAGGAAAGATTTTTTAATTGTGGACTGTTAACTGGGTTTAAGCTTTCTTTTTAATGAGGGTAAGTGAGGCATTTTTAGTCTCGTTTTTAAGTTACTTCGTTGCGCCTAAATTGATGTGCTTTGGTAGCTGTTTGTATTTTTTATTTTTGGTATTAACGGCTCTTTTTATTTATTTACAATAACAGGTCGTTAACAAATACACCGTTTTGTTTAAAGCCAAAGCGATTAGCTTTGCTCATTCAACCAAAGATATATGGTAAAAACAAATTGTGTTTTATTTTTAATTCTTGTTTTGGCAGGTTGTCATGAGGACATAAAAACCAACCAAGCTTTAGCGCAAAAATCAATAGCAACTTCTGATACCCTGGTGCAATCGAATAAATCGCCTGACGATCCTTATTTTGTGCTTACCAAGGATACTTTTTCTTTGCATGGTCCGCAAAATATTACTCGAAGTGTGTTACAGGATAAAAAAGGAAATATCTGGTTTGCCTCATGGGAAGGAGTGATTGGTTATAACGGTAAACAATTTGTTAACTATACTTTATTCAAGGATCTTAAAAAATTTCATGTCTTTTCTTTGTTAGAGGATCGTAACGGAAATCTTTGGTTCGGAACCATTGGTGGCGGTGCTTATCGTTATAACGGAGACACCTTTACGCTTTTTACAACAAAAGATCAGTTGGCAGACAATACAGTGTTATGTATGATGGAAGATAGGGAAGGTAATATATGGTTTGGAACCAATAACGGTGTAAGTAGATACAATGGCCATTCGTTCCACAATTTCAACACAAAGGATGGCTTAAGTAATAACGTAGTCAACACAATGTTACAGGATAAAAGCGGTACCATCTGGATAGGCACTTTTGATGGAATAAGCTGTTACAATCCTCAAACGACAGTTTGGGCCGGTGAAAAATTATTTACTGATTTTAAAAATAAAGAAGGTGTTTTTTTTAACAACGTTCGTTCAATCATAGAAAATAAAAATGGAAATATCCTGATAGGAACTGAAGAGGGATTGTACCAATACAATGCAGGGATCAATACTACGGCACAAGATAAATCCTTAACATCATTAAGGACCTATTTTACAGGTACCGTTTTTGAAGACCGACTAGGAATTATTTGGTTGAGTGAAGCACTAACGGATGGCTCAGGCATGATGCTCACTCGATTTGATGGAACATCATTTGTGAAAATCACCAGTGAAACCCAGGTTTTTGGCATCACGCAGGATGCAACCGGCAGCATTTGGTTTGGTACTGCCACAGGCATAGGTTGCTACAACCCGTTACTTGATTCACGCGGTGCTAAAGAGGAGTTGATTATGCGATTTAGGAAATGACAAACACCTTTTCATGTATTTGCAATACAGCAACCTTTTTTTTTAAGTTATGCAATAGTGCGCTCAAAAAGTAGTGCAGTGATATCATTCACCAGTAGTAATATCGGTAATGTCAGAAATATTTGTTTCATCAACCGCAACTTTCCATTGGTAGTTTCTCACCAAGGCAGCCTTTAGCTTTTTGAAATATTCTTCCTTTAACCAATTTACATAACTTTCAGAAGTCTTGCTTAGGCATCGGCAATACATGCGAACACGGTAATCCATTTCTTCCTTTAAAAGTTCAGCAAGTTCAACAGATTCGGGTAAGTCACTTGAATTTTCAATACACATATTGATATGCTGTTGAATGCTTTTTTCAATTACGGTCATGGGTCTCAGGCGTTGACTCATGGCAGCTTCGTGTTCTTTTCTAACATCAAAATCAATAACTACCGTTTTACTGAACTTACTTCGTAAATCCTCTGGCATAAGGTATTTGTAGTTGCGTTCAATTTCTTCATCGCTCCATATTTCTGCAAGGTGCAGTTCGGGCGAACGGAAAATGCTCATCCAATCAATCTGCGCATCCCACAACCCAAAACGGCTTAGGTTGTTACCCAAGTCCACAACCGTAAAGTCTTGTTTTTCTGGTAGCACGCGCGAGCCACGGCCTATCATCTGAAAGTATAGCGTTAGTGATTTTGTTGCCCTGTTTAATATAATGCTTTCCACAGTAGGCTCATCAAAACCAGTGGTCAAAATGCTTACTGAAGTTAGTATTGCATCAGGCTTTTCTCTGAACCATTTTAAAATCGCTTTTCTTTCTGAAGCAGTGTTGGTGTTGTCAAGGTGTTCAATGTCATAACCGGCTTTTTTAAACGTGTTGTAAACATGTTTTGAGGTTTCAATGCCATTGTTAAATATAAGCGTTTTTTTTCCTTTGCTCACTTCCTGGTAAGCGCTCAGCAACTTGTCCTGCATGCTGTGCTGGTTATACAAGCGCTCACTGCTGCTCACGGTGTAGTCACCATTCATGCCCACCTTTAATGAGGTTAATCCCACATGATAACTGTAAGTGGTAGCCTTTGCCAAAAAACCCATATCAATAAGGGAGGCAATGCTTTCACCCACTATCAGTTCATCATAATTATCTTTCATGGGCAAATTGATGTTTGAGCTGAGCGGAGTAGCGGTTACACCCAGCAAAACACCCTTTTCATAAAATTTAAATAATTTGCCAAAAGAATTGTAATGAGCTTCATCCACAATCATTAACCCAATATTGTCCAAATCCAATATTTTATCACGAAGCCTGTTGTTTAATGTTTCCACCATAGCAACAAAACACATATAATCGTTTGGCACCGGCAATTCTTTTACCTCACGGCTAATTACCTTATTGGAAACACCAAATTCTTTCAGCATGGTTGATGTTTGCGCGCATAACTCAACACGGTGTGTAAGAATAAGTACTTTTTTTCCCGTGTTTAAAATAAAACGCCTTGCTATTTCTGAGAAGATGACAGTTTTTCCGCCACCGGTTGGCAATTGGTAAAGGAGGTTATAGCGAGCTGGATGATCCTTTAATTTCAAAAAAATATCTTCAATAGCCGCCTGCTGGTAAGCGTACAATTGTTTTCCGGGCGTTGCCTCGTTGCCCGGTTGCTCTGAAATATGTTTACCTAAGTTCTGCAAAAGTTTGCAAAGATACGCACTCATAATGATTATCAACGAGTCGGGTTTGCTGAATTTAATTTGCCATGAAAATTCTCCTCGATTACCCTAAAATCACATCTAAATTTTAATGATCTCGTTTTCTTATAAGAGCGCTTTACGGTATTTTTGCGGAATGATACGCTCCACAGAAAAGAATTCCAGATATCAGGCTCTCGAAAAAATGAGCACTTCCGACCTGCTTAAAAATATCAATAAAGAAGACGCTACCGTGCCGCGTACAATAGGCAAACAACTGCTGGCCATAGAAAAGTTGGTGAATGCCATAGTAAGAAAAATGAAGGCAGGAGGAAGGTTGTTTTACCTCGGGGCAGGTACAAGTGGACGTTTAGGTATTGTGGATGCATCAGAGTGTCCTCCAACTTATGGCATCCCACATGGTTGGGTAATTGGTTTGATAGCTGGTGGTGATCCTGCCATCCGTAAAGCGGTTGAATTTGCCGAAGACAACCCTCAAGCCGGATGGGATGACCTGCGTGCTCATAGCGTGGGCGTTAAAGATGTGGTTATTGGTATTGCAGCTTCTGGCACCACCCCTTACGTAATAG
>JAYTNW010000335.1:0-5218 GCA_043748115.1 Bacteroidota bacterium
CCGAATATTGAAGTGAGGTAAAAAAAACTTTTTGCCCGTCTCCAGCATTAAGTTTAGCTATTGTTTTATTTTTCTCAACAGGTGATAAAGTGAGTGGACATTTGGTGACAATGATGGCTTGTGCACGGCCGGCTCCCAATGCAGGTTCACGTAGGTTACCTGCAGGTAACACATGGTCGTTACAGTACAAATCACTAAAGGAAGTAAGCAAAATGTTAAACCCAGCTTTAATGCTTCTGTGCTGAAAGGCATCATCCAGCAAGATGACCTCCGTTTCCCGATGTTTTTGCACTATGCTTTTAACACCTTCCACGCGGCTTTCACACACACAAACAGTGTTACTACTAAACTTTTTTTTAATCTGCAAGGGTTCATCGCCCACCATGTCCGCAGCGCTATTGATTTCTACCTCCATAAATCCTTTGGACGTGCGACCATATCCGCGCGAAAGCACTGCAGTTTTTTTTTCTGCTCCAAGCATGGCGAGCAAATATTCGGTGTGTGGTGTTTTGCCTGTGCCGCCTGTGTTTAAATTGCCAATGCAGATAATGGGCAAAGGAAATGATACAGAAGGCAATATGCCAGCATCAAATAACTTGTTGCGCAAAAAAGTGAATAGAGCATAGATCCATGAAAAAGGAAGTAGTGCCAGCCTTAATTTTTTCATTGCCGCAAAGGTATAATAATTTTAACCTTTTTGAGGGCGAATGCTCCTTGTAAAAACGTACTAAATACAAACAAACAGTTGAAATATTTTTAGTTGAAATCAGTGTTAAAAACCTAGGTTGACGAGTTCTTTAGCTCAAAGAAATAAAATATTTAGAAAACAGGGGCATAAAGCAATTTCAAACGTTTGTCCCGCTCTCGCTGCCAAGTCCGCCAGCACAAAAATCACCCTCCCCTCGGTGAGGGCAGGGTGGAGCTTCCGCACTGCGGGCTTTATGCTCCATCGGGTTTAAATTAGTTACGTTCTCTAATTATCGCAACTTAGTTTTTAATAACAGCAAGTTTTTTTCCTCGCATAGTCTCCTCACTGCGTAAGCCCCTAAACAGGCGTGAGCGGTTTTTCGAAATCAGGAAACGTGAAGCCTATCACTTCAACACAACAAGCTTCTTACCCACCCGCAAATCTCCCGAAGTAATCACACAATTGTAAACCCCACCACCCAAAAACCGCAAATCAAAATTTTGCAAAGTGCTCCATGGTGGTAATGAGTATTTGAAAACTTTTTTACCCGTTACATCAAAAACTTCAAAAATACCTTTGCTGTTTTGTGGTAAGAGGTACATTACTTTTATGTTGCCGTTTGTGGCGTTTGGCGAAATTGAAAATTTAAAATTATGTTGCTGCAACTCATTAACCCCTGTAAGGCTATCACATGGGCTGCCTACTAAGCGACCTAAGTAATAGTTTGGATGATTGGGTACTCCAATATAAAAACAATTGGTAAACACATTGTGTAACTGAACATCGCAATCTATTCCTGCACTATCAGGATAGTTTATCTAGTGAAAATGCTTAACACTGCCACCTGAGCTAATATATATTTTGCCATTTGCTGCTAGATACATTAAATAAAAGTTGGTATAAAATGGTGGATTGGGAGAAGCAAATGTATCATTGGTTCCAACCAACTGATGAGATATTAAACCACCAGCACCTGTATCATATTGATATAAGTTTTCAGAAGTTGCAAAATAAAAGTACTGAGAGTTTTGTGAAAATGATGTAGCAAAGGAAATTGTGCCATCTGTAAAGTTAATGACTGTATCTAAGCTAAATAAACCTGAACATCGGTCAAAATTAAACAATTGTGCTTGAGATACGTAAGATATTGAAAGCGGAGTGCTGCATGAAAAAGCAAATTTAGTTCCATCCTGAGAAAATGTCGGTTGTCCCGCAAATCCAAAGGGAAACCCTGTAATTTGCAATGACTGACTACCCATATATTGGAGAGTATCAGGAGATAACAAAAAGACATAAACCTCGTCTGCCTCCCATGATAGTGCAACTACCCACCAATCTCTGCCATTTGCATTCTTACATGCAGCATATCCTTCGCCAAATGAACCGTTAAGTATAACCATATTTTTTGCGGTAACACTACCCAAGCCACCATTCAAACTCATGTCAATAATTGAGTAATAAATTTCAGGTATACTATTTACAGCAATATCCAAAGCTTGATGAAATAAGACGTATTTAGATGTATCGCCAGGCATTGGAATAAACAAATTTGCATATGGCATTGGCAAACCATCTGGGAATGTGTTGACAGCCCATCCAGGATTTAAACCACCACCATTCATCATTGTATTGCCAGTAGCATCAGCAATAAACACCCAATTGCTGCTCATTAAAATATTGCCATTTTCATCTGCGATGTTTGCTTGTGTATCATTAAATGTTATCTGACGGTTATCAGGAGAAATTAAATATGAATTGTTCGTAAAATCAATCCTTGCTATCGCATTGTAGCCAAGTAAAAAAACAGAATTTCTTCCTTGAGAAAAACAACTCAATGAAATAGTAAGCAATACAAGAAACATCACATTTCTTAACTTCCTTAATTCTATCAATTCCATCATCGAATGATTGCTAATTTATATGATTTGCTTTCCTCCTTTGTAATGATTTGTATGTTAAAAATCTTTATAAAAAATGAATGTTCTTCATTGCTTTTCTCACAACCCTCTGCTTCTCATCAATGCAGCTTTATCAGGTGTTTTACCTCTAAATTTATGGTAGGCGCCACTTTCTTCCATGCTTCCGCCTACACTAAATACGTAATCGTATAATCGTTTTGCAACGGCTTTGTCATAAGGGCCACCGGCTTCTGTAAAGGCTTCATAGGCATCGGCACTGTGCACATCGCTCCACAGGTAGCTGTAGTAGCCGGCAGAGTAACCATCGTCAGCAAAAATGTGCCCGAACTGCGGCAGGCGATGGCGCATTACCATTTGCTGTGGCATGTTGATCTCTGCCAATGTTGTTTTTTCAAATTCATCTGCATTGATTGGTTTACTACCTGCCAAATGTATTTTCATGTCCACAATGGCGCTAGCAAGATATTCAACCGTTGAAAAGCCTTGGTTGAATTTTGCCGCATTTTTTATTTTGTCAATGAGGGCTTGTGGCATCGCTTCACCTGTTTTGTAATGGGTGGCGTACTTCTGCAATACCTCGGGCGTTGAAAGCCATCTTTCTAATATCTGCGATGGGAACTCAACATAGTCAGTGGCCACATTGGTTCCGGAAACACTTGGATAATTTACATTAGAACACAATCCATGCAACGCATGTCCAAATTCATGAAACAGCGTTTCTGCATCTTCCCACGAAATCAGCACGGGCTCATTTTCTTTGCCTTTAATAAAATTACAATTGTTGGATACAATAGTGGTAATGTTTCCGTTGAGGGTTTCCTGTTCGCGATAAGCCGTCATCCACGCACCTGAACGCTTGCCTTCGCGTGCATAAGGATCAAAATACCAAAGGCCTATTTGTTTGCCGGTAAGTTTGTTGTTTACTTGGTAAACCCTCACATCAGGATGAAAAACGGGCACATCCGTTACCTGCTCAAAACTTAAGTTGAACAACTCGCCTGCAACAAAAAACATGCCCTCTCGCAGCTTTTCCACCTGCAGGTATTGTTTTACTTCGCTTTGGTCGAGGTCGTATTTTGCTTTCCTTACTTTTTCAGCATAGTACCTGTAATCCCATGCTTCAATTTTAATATCGTCACCGTTCTTGTCTGCAATCGCCTGCATGTCGGCCACTTCCTGTTTTACGCGCGCAACAGCAGGTGTCCAAACCGACATCATCAAGTTCATAGCAGCCTCCGGTGTTTTTGCCATCTTATCGGCAAGCCTATAATGTGCATGCGTTTCAAAACCCAGAAGTTTTGCGCGCTCCGCTCTTAATTGTAAAATTTGTGGAATTAGGTTGTTGTTATCATTAGCATCACCATTGTCACCGCGATTAATGAACATTAGCCATGCTTTTTCACGCATAGCCCTGTTGGTAGCATAGGTTAGAAACGGTTCAATTGCAGAACGGGTGTTGGCAATAAGCCATTTGCCTTGTTTGTTTTTAGAAGCAGCTAAAGTAGCAGCAGCATCAATAGAACTTTGAGGTACACCGTCAAGGTCTTTTACATCAGTGATCTCTAAATATTTTTGTTGCTCATCAGCCATTTGATGCTGGCGAAATTGAGTGAACATTCCTGCCAGTTTCTGATTGATCTCGGCTACTTTTGATTTAGCCGTTTGATCTAATTTTGCTCCGGCAAGATTAAAGTTGGTGTAATACCTCCAAAGCACCTGTTGCTGCTCGGGCGTTAAATTGCTTTTGTCCCTGTTAGCATAAATGGCCTCAATGCGGTCAAACAACATTTTGTTTTGTGTGATAGAGTCCGAAAAAGAACTGAAGCGCGGCTCCATAATCTGCTGTATGGAATCCATGTCAGGGGTATTCATGTTACCCGCCCACACGGAGTAAATAGATTGTATCCTTCTCATCATATTGCCACTTTTTTCCAATGCATCAATTGTGTTTTCAAAAGTGGGAGCAGCAGTGTTCTCAGCTATTAACGCAATCTCATTTCGCTTTGCTGCCATTGCTTTTTCAAATGCAGGAATAAAATCCGAAACTTTTACTTTGTCGAAAGCAGGAACGCCATTGTGAGGGCCCTTCCATTCTGCTGTTAAAGGATTTTGTGTAGCCGCTTGTGTGTTATCGGCAGTTTTCTGTTTACATTCAGTAAATAATGCCATAAGCGAAACAGAGAGGATGAGTGAAGTGATTTTATACATGCTACACTAAAATTAATTTAAAGCGAATATACCGTAGTAAATAACGGTTTATAGTTAACAGAAGTTAAAGGTCGTTGGCTTTTTCTATCAATTCGGCAATGTCCAATACCTTAACCGTATCTTCCTTGTTAAAATTTTTAACACCATCAGTAATCATGGTCATGCAAAAAGGGCAGCCTACGGCAATATAATCAGGATTGGACTGTAATATTTCTTCTGTGCGTTCAATGTTTACGTCTTTGTTGCCCTGTTCAGGTTCTTTAAACATTTGAGCGCCACCAGCACCACAGCAAAGGCCATTGGCACGGCTGCGTTTCATTTCAAAAAGTTCGGCATCTAACTTCTGTATCACATCACGCGGTGCTTCATACACGTCATTGGCTCTGCCTAAATAACAGGGGTC
>JAYTNW010000336.1:0-2652 GCA_043748115.1 Bacteroidota bacterium
GCCGACACACAAAAGCTAACCTTGCAAAAGAGCCAGCCTTGTTCCCACGTTTCTTGATACACCAAACTTCGGTAGACACATACGTTTTAGTGACGCACCCGAAAGAAGGGCAAACGTACAACACGGGGCTTGGCAAAATACGTGTTGATGTAAGCCGTCTTTCAACTTTTTGTTCATGGTGCATCTGCATACCTAGCTTGACATTAAAAATTTAGCTGTAGAATATGTCATCGACTTTTTATCTTTAATGGGCAGCGGTTCCGGGCAGGACGAGCAATGAATTCCACACCTGCAGCAATACCTGTTCGTTGTGTGATATTGTCTCGTCCTGAAATAGGTTGACTCCAAAAAAGTGGATAAGTCAACTTAAAACAGGACAAAAAATGAGCAAAAAACAAAGCTCCGTTCGAAAAGGGACACAGCAATTATTCTACACAGAAGCTTTCAAACAAAAGATTGTTGATGAAGTCTTGAGTGGTAAACTCAATAAGCGACAGGCTTCATTGCTTTATGGCATTAAAGGTAATGCTACCATTTTGTATTGGATTAAGCAAAGCCAGGGGCTGAAAGGCTACGATAAAAAGGAAATAGCAATTGCTAACTTTGCCCAAATGAAACAAAACATTCACGACAAAAAGCTGGAGGAAGAAAATAAAGAACTCAAGGAGCTGCTTCGGGTAGCAGAGTTACGTGCCGACCTCTGGCAACATGCCATAGAAATTGCAGAGAAAAAGTTTAATATCGATATCCTAAAAAAGTTTGGAGCCCAACCATTAACTCCTTCAAAAAGCAAAGACCCAAAGAAAAAGTAATAGAAATGTGCACACTATTTGGCGTTACCAAACAGGCCTATTATAAGCATTTAAAAGTGGCTGAATTAGAGACTGCAAAAGAAGAAATAATCGTTGGGCTGATACAAAAAAAAAGAATTGTCTGGAAACGGGGCAGTGGCAGAAATTTACATCAAAGTTTAAAAAAAGAAATGCAGGAACACGAAATAAAAATTGGTCGTGATAAGTTCTTTGATGTACTTCGAAATAATAATTTACTCATCAAATCAAAACGCTTCAGAGCCAAGACAACTTGCAGTTACCATCATTTTAACAAGTATAGCAATCTTATCGAAAGCCTTATCCCACAGGCGGCTAACGAAGTTTGGGTATCGGATATTACTTACTTGTGGTTAAAAGAAAAAGATAAGTTTTGTTACCTCAGCCTGATCACTGATATGTATTCAAGAAAAATAGTTGGGCATTGCGTCTATGAAGATTTAAGTGTAAAAGGTTGTCTTGCTGCACTTAAGGAAGCTTTAAAGAATTTAGATAAAAATAACGACCTGAACCTAATTCATCATAGCGACAGAGGTGTACAATATTGCTGCCATGCGTATGTAAATTTGTTGCAAAAAAAGCAGATAAAAATAAGCATGACACAAACAGGAGATCCCTTAGAAAATGCCATAGCGGAACGAATAAACAAAACCATTAAAGAAGAGTTTACAAATGACAAACAAATAAATTTTAGTAATATTGACATAGCAAAAACTGAAATAAAAAAGTTCATTAATTTTTATAACCAAGAGCGACCCCACAGAAGCATTGAGTGGCTTACACCAAACGACGCCCACAAAAGGCAGGGTGAGTTAAAAAGAGTTTGGAAAAGCTATCATACAAAAAAGCACGAGTGGGGAGATTTGGTAAAGGCATAGGCTGAAGAATAAAAATAAAAAAGGTTGCCTGGTGAAAGACAACCTTTAAGCAAAATGAATCATCATTCCACAGCATCAGTTTATTCCTATTGGGTTTAGATCTCCCCAGAACTAAAACACCAGGTATGCTTCAACTGATAGAACAAAGATGAACAACTAAATTCAAAACGTAAAACACAGGTATCTTATCCAACTGTGTATAACGTGTAAATGAGTCAACTAATTTCAGGACGATGCAAAGAAAACTAAAAATTTCTTATGAATCACCCTATTACTTTTCACTACAGGCCATAGCATTTTAATTAAACAGCCTTTTAAAAAAAGCATAGAATGCCGCTTCAAAAAACAGGCTTGCTCATTTTGCCTGTATATCGCTTTGATAAGAGCGTTTTTTAAAGCGCAGACTACTTTGTTGTAGTCTGGTTGCCAGTTTTGAATGGCTTGCAGCATTTTTTCAAACCCCAGGATATTTTTTGTTCGCATAAAGTTGTAGCAAAACATGATGAGATTCATTTCACCATTTACTTTTTGTAATCCTTTTAATAGGGTGTGGGTGTAACCCCAATGCCGTTTGATGGTTCCAAAGGGATGTTCGCAGATGGCCTGTCTTCGTTTGTAATACTGTGGGTTTTGTTTGATGTTGGTATCATTGATATCCACTGCATCCTGGTATTCGCTGCGTTGTATAATGCGTTTGGGTAGTTTGGTACACTGGTTTTTTAAAGGACAGGTTTTGCAGGCTTCGGTGCGGTAGGTTTTAAAACGGTAGCTGGTTTCATGGGCTTCTCCCTTTTTATTATGCCAGGTACCCAGCGACGTTAGTACAGCGCCTGCAGGACAGGTGTAAGTATCAGCGGCTTTATCATAACTAAAACTTTCTGCTAAAAATTCGTTGGCAATATGTTTTACAGCGGGTTGTTCTTTATAGGCTACATGGGTGATCA
>JAYTNW010000337.1:0-4405 GCA_043748115.1 Bacteroidota bacterium
AAAACATAAAAAAAATACCCTGCTAATGAGCCAGGGTATTTCAAATTAACTAAAAATAATCTTTCAACTAAGCTTCGCTTTCAGGTTTGTATCTAGAACATTCAAAAAATCTTCAGTATTTAAATAATGCTCTGTTTTAGTTTCATTACCATAGATACAAACGGCAAGATCCTTAGTCATTTTTCCGCTCTCCACTGTTTCCACACAAACTTCTTCTAACGCTTTTGCGAAATTGATGAGTGGCTGGTTGCCATCAAGTTTACCACGAAAATCCAGTCCTCTTGTCCATGCAAAAATAGAGGCTATGGGATTGGTAGATGTTGGTTTTCCTTTTTGATGCTCGCGAAAGTGACGGGTAACAGTACCATGAGCAGCCTCAGCTTCCATTATTTTTCCATCAGGCGTTACCAATGTTGAGGTCATTAATCCCAATGAGCCGAAGCCTTGCGCTACAGTATCACTTTGCACATCACCATCATAATTTTTACAGGCCCACACAAAGTTGCCATTCCATTTTAAAGCACTTGCAACCATATCATCAATTAACCGATGCTCATAAACAATTCCCTTGGCATCAAACTTTGTTTTGAAATCGCGCTCAAAAATCTCCTGGAAAATATCTTTAAATCTTCCATCGTATTTTTTAAGGATTGTGTTTTTAGTTGATAAGTACAACGGCCATCCTTTTTGCAACGCTGTATTAAAGCATGACTGCGCAAATCCGCGAATAGACTCTTCCGTATTATACATTGCAAGGGCTACACCATCTCCCTTAAAATTAAACACTTCATAAGACTGTACCTCTCCCCCATTTTCTGGTGTAAATGTAATGGTGAGCTTTCCTTTTCCTTTGGTTAGAAAATCGGTAGCACGGTATTGATCTCCAAAGGCGTGACGGCCAATGCAAATTGGGGCTGTCCAATTGGGTACAAGACGAGGGATGTTTTTACAAACAATGGGTTCGCGAAAAACCGTTCCATCTAAAATGTTTCTGATGGTACCGTTGGGCGACCGCCACATTTGTTTCAGTTTAAACTCTTTTACACGTTCCTCATCTGGCGTGATGGTGGCGCATTTAATCCCCACGTTATATTTTTTTATGGCTTCTGCTGCATCTATTGTCACTTGGTCATTGGTGGCATCACGGTGCTCCATTCCCAAATCATAATACTTAATATCAATATCAAGATAGGGTACAATAAGCTTGTCCTTTATAAACTTCCAGATAACGCGAGTCATTTCATCGCCATCTAACTCTACAACAGGGTTGTCAACTTTAATTTTTTGCATACTTTATTAGTGTAATATATCAATTTAAAACGGTACGAAATTAAGATATGGCTTTATTGAAAAACGAATGTTTTTTTAATTTTTCTGAACAACTTCTACATATCCAATTCTAGCCCGAACTGTTGCCTGAGTTGATCAAGAGAAGGATTTTTTTCTGTCATCTTTAAAAATTTCTCTCTAGCTGTGTACGCTGTATCGGTAACCTCCAATGCCTCAGCAATGGTAGTTTCAAGTTGTATATAAGAGTTGTTAAGTTTTTCTTTTAAATGCAAAAGAAGATCATTGCGAAGTTCCTTTAGCTCGTTAAAAAGTGGCTGGTTATCTAACTCAAAATACACGATCACTTCGTCCTTGAGTTCCGGTTTGCGTCTCAATAAAGCTTTGGAAAGATTAGTGTTTCCCTTATCGTCCATTGTTGCCGCAAATTCTTTCCACACGACCAACAATTTATCAAATGTAAACGGATCATTGTTTTTTTTTTCGTCAGCTGCCGGTTTTGCTTCCTGTTCTGTTGCTTTGCCTTTACCCTTTAATATCGAAGATATACTTGGTGTGAATGATTTAGAAACGGAAGGCTGCGGCTTAGCCGATTCATTTTTTACAACAACACGATCAGGCGTTACAGTTTGGCTTGCCTTGATTAAGGGCACAGGCTGCGTAACAACAGGGGGCGCTGAAACAATTTGCTCAGGCGTTTTTTTTTCGACAGTCACAGGTTTTGCTGAGACTGCGTTTTCACTCACCACTAACTTACCTGCAATGCTGCACATTTTAAGCAAAGCAATTTCCACATGTAAACGTTGGTTGCGCGATGACTTATATTCAATATCACAACGGTTGCATAGCTCTATAAGCTTTAAAAGAGTAACAACATCTATCGTGTGTGACTGCTGTTTATATTTTTCTTTTACACGATTGGTTACTTCCAGCAACTGAAGCGTTTGTTCGTCCTTAGCTACTAAAAGATCGCGGTAATGACTTCCTAACCCGGTAACAAAATGATGTGCGTCAAATCCGTCACTTAGCAATTCATTAAATGTTAGCAGCACTGAAGAAATATTTCCGGGGACGATTTGGTCAGTAATGCGGAAGTAATATTCGTAGTCAAGAACGTTAAGGTTATTTATTACATCCTTATAGGTAACTGTGTTTCCGGCAAACGTAACCATCTGGTCAAAAATTGACAGCGCATCACGCAAAGCGCCTTCTGCCTTCTGTGCAATAACATGTAGCGCATCCTCTTCCGCAACAATATTTTCTTTAATAGCAATATTTGCAAGATGTCCAGAAATGTCTTCTACTAAAATTCTGTTAAAATCGAATATTTGGCAGCGCGATAATATGGTTGGAATAATTTTATGTTTCTCAGTGGTTGCCAATATAAAAATAGCATAAGGCGGTGGCTCTTCAAGTGTTTTAAGAAATGCATTAAATGCTCCTGACGACAGCATGTGAACCTCATCAATAATATAAATTTTATAGCGGCCGTTAGGCGGTGCAAACCTTACCTGTTCCACCAAACTCCTAATATCATCAACGGAGTTGTTGCTGGCCGCATCTAATTCAAAAATATTAAGCGACTGTCCATTATTAAAACTTTCGCACGATTCACATTTGTCGCAAGCCTCAGTTTCAGCCGTCAAATCAGTACAATTTATGGTTTTAGCCAATATCCTTGCACAGGTGGTTTTGCCTACACCACGTGGACCACAAAACAGGAAAGCCTGAGCCAGGTGATGATTTTTAATGGCATTTTTTAAGGTAGTGGTAATAGAATGCTGTCCCACAACAGTGTCAAAGGTTGACGGACGGTACTTACGTGCTGAAACAACAAAACTGCTCATAGTCAATAATTAATCACAAATTTAACCAAATAAGAGTAATTTTAAGGGCAAAATAATCTTTTAACAACAAGTTTTTAATAAACAATTTAAAGGTTTCATTTTCATCTCATAAATTTAATTTTCTTAGCGAATCGGGATAAACATTATCATGGTTAAAACTTTTCACTTCTTTGAGAGCTATTTGCCCAATGCGCAAAACTGGGCGTTCAGGATTTTAAACAATCTCCCTGACTCTGAAATACATGTTGCGGCCTACAAATATTATAACGAACAATTTGTAACTCCCAAGATAAACCTATTGCCAGTGCCGGGTTACGTAAGCCCTCATTTGTTAGAGGGAAAGGACAGCCATAAAAATATTTTTCTGAAAATATTCAATCGCATAAACAACCAAAGATTAAACGTTAAGTTTTTTCACTACCTGGCCCAAAGTTGTAAGAACAAAAAAACAGACATCCTACATGCACATTTTGCCAACATGGGATGGCATTATTTACCTTTAAAAAAGCTTACCGGACTTCCCTTACTAATATCGTTTTACGGGTTTGATTATGAAAACCTCCCTTACATGTTTCCGGTATGGAAAAAAAGATACCACAAGCTTTTTGAAAACGCAGATGGCTTTATTTGCGAAGGGCCTTTTGGTGCTTCCATTTTAGAAAGGCAGGGATGTGACAGAAACAAAATTCATATCGTACCTCTGGGTGTCGAAACCCAAAAAATACCTGCAGTGGCACGTGTAAAAGAAGCACAACAGCTGCACCTTTTGCAAGTGTGTAACTACAGTCAGAAAAAAGGGCACATTTATTCTCTTCTTGCATTTATTGAAGCCTTGAAAACCTGTCCTGATATGACGCTGACCTTTGTTGGGAGCGAATTGGAAAACATAAAAGAAAAATTAGTTGAGCTGATTAAAAAAAATAATATTGAAGAAAAGGTGATCTTTATAAACTTTATAGAGTTCAATAAACTTTATAGTTTTTTTGGAAAGTATCATGTGTTCATTCATCCGAGTTGCTATGCAGATAACCGTGATTGCGAAGGAGGTGCACCCATTGTACTGCTGGATGCGCAATGCACAGGAATGCCCGTGATTTCAACCACCCATTGTGATATCCCTGAAGAAGTGATTCATGGCAAAACCGGCTTGCTGTCTCCTGAAAAAGACGTGGCTTCAATTGCCCAATCCATCGAAACATTTTATCAAATGAGCAATGATGAATATCAACTGTTTGCAATTGCGGCACGGGAGCATGTTATAAAAAATTACA
>JAYTNW010000338.1:0-1604 GCA_043748115.1 Bacteroidota bacterium
ATCTTTTTTACGATGCTGTAAATCTTATACGTTTTTTTAAATTTTATAGATACTCCAAGTTGATCGTTTCTTATTTATAACTCCGTAACATAGTACTATGTCAACTACATTTAATTAAGGCTTTAACTCTCTTTTCTCAGTTCAGATATTTTAACTTGTTTTTTATTTTTACCTCAACTTCTCATTCCGCGCATGACGCTCAGTATCCCGGGTAATTTTTTTTTGTATGTTTTTTTCAAGAGCCTTTGTTAAATCAACACCAGTTTGGTTGGCCATGCAAATGAGCACAAAAAGTATATCAGCCATTTCATCGGCCATGTCATGCTGCTCTTCTCCTTTTTTAAAAGACTGCTCACCGTATTTGCGCGAAACAATGCGCGCCAGTTCGCCCACCTCTTCGGTAAGCAGTGCCATGTTGGTAAGTTCGTTAAAATAACGCACTCCGTAATTTTTTATCCAATCGTCAATTTGCTGTTGTGCATTTTCAATGGTCATGTGTTTTTGTTTAAGTAGTTTTTTTTGAATCCATGATAATGGTTACAGGTCCGTCATTAATGAGGCTTACTTGCATGTCGGCACCAAAAACTCCGGTTTTAATAACAGTGCCTGTAATTTCACCAAGTTGCGAAACAAAATATTCGTAAAGCGGAATAGCGGTTTCGGGCCGTGCAGCGCGAATGTAGGAGGGGCGGTTGCCTTTGCTTACATCAGCATGAAGGGTAAACTGCGATACCACCAGCAACTCACCGCCTACTTCTTTTACGCACAGGTTCATGACCTCGTTTTCATCAGCAAACAGTCGCATGGCTGCAATTTTTTTACAAAGCCAGTCTGCATCGCTTTGCACATCTCCTGTTTCTACACCCAACAAAATCATTAACCCCTTGCCAATGGAGCTATGTGTGCGGCCTTCAATGTTTATGGCAGCCAGCATTACCCTTTGTATAACAGCGCGCATGGGTTACTTAAAAATGTCTTCGTTGTTTAAAATGCTGAGGTAGTTATGGTAGCGCGATGGGCTTACTTCTCCTTTATCGAGCGCAGAGAGCACTGCGCAGCCTGCTTCATTCATGTGTGTGCAGTTGTTGTATTTACAGTTGGGCAGCAGCTTAAAAAATTCGGGGAAGTAATGCGTGACCTGGTACTTGTCAAAATCAATAACACCAAACTCGCGTATGCCGGGCGTGTCAATAATAAATCCGCCTTGCGGCATCGTGTGCATTTCGGCAAAGGTGGTGGTGTGTTTGCCTGTAAGGTGCTGTGATGATATTTCTGCTGTTTTTAAATTAAGCCCCGGTATCAGTGCATTAATGAGTGATGATTTGCCCACACCGGAATGGCCGCTAAATAAATTTACTTTTCCTTTTAAAACATCAGCAAACTCTTGCAGCGATTTTTTTTGATGTGCCGATACCACATGCGTTACATATCCTGCACCATGATAAATTTTTTGCAACTCTTTCACAAAAGTTTCCACGTCCTCATCATAAAGGTCGCTTTTGGTAAAAACTACGGAGGCCGGAATGGAGTATGCTTCTGCCGTGGCTAAAAAGCGATCAATAAAACCTGTTGATGTTTTTGGAAGAATGGGAGTGGCTATTAAA
>JAYTNW010000339.1:0-2896 GCA_043748115.1 Bacteroidota bacterium
GCTTGGGTCAGAAAACTTTTAGCGGCATTAAGGTTTGTAACCGTTTCTCTGCTTTGCTTTTTTCTTTTATCTCCATTTATTAAATCCTCTTTTCGGGAAGTAGAAAAACCTACCGTAGTTATTGCTGTTGACAATTCACAGTCGGTTAAAAATGATTCGTTACGTGTACCACAATCGGTTATTGCCTCAAAGGTGAATGAAGCGAAAATGGCATTGTCGGAAAAATTTGATGTAAAGGTTTTGTCTTTTGGAGAAACGGTTAGAGAAAACAGCAATTTTAATTTTAATGAGAAGCTGACCAATATTTCAGAGGTGTTTAATGAAACACAAACGCTTTACAGCGGAAGAAACCTAGGGGCTGTTATTTTATTTAGCGATGGTATTTTTAATGCAGGCAGCAACCCTGTGTATAGATCAGCAGCCTTAAAAGTACCTGTTTATACAGTGGCTTTGGGAGACACTGTTGTTAACAAGGATGTGATATTGGCAGATGTCGCGCATAACAAAGTAGCTTATTTAGGTAATAGCTTTCCCTTGGAAGTAAAAATTAACACAAGGCAGGCCTCTGGAGAAAATACGCTGCTTACTGTTAAAGAAGATTCAATACTTATTTTTTCCCGTAACGTATCTATATCAGGAAGTCAGTTTCACTTGAATGTTCCTGTGTTTATTGACTCTAAATCCAAGGGAATTCACCGTTACACCGTGTCTCTTTCGCAGGTGAATGGCGAAAAAAATGTTAAGAATAACTCAGCCGAAGTTTATGTGGATGTAAAAGAAGGCAAACAAAAAATATTGATTCTTTCACATGCTCCACATCCTGATATTGCTGCTTTACGCTCCATACTTGAGAAAAACAACAGCTACGAAGTAGCCGATAGCCAGGTTGAAAATTTAAATGGAAATCTTTCTGATTATAACCTGATCATAGCGCATCAATTACCTTCTGGATCTACCTCAATTGGTGTTCTAGACAGAATTAGAAAAAATGCAATTCCTGTTTTTTATATCCTAGGGTCAAAAACAAACATTAACGATTTTAATAACCAGCAAACCGGAGTTACCATTGCATCGGCTTTGAATAAGAGTAATGAAGTACTTCCTTATGTAAACGAATCCTTTTCACTATTTACTTTACCCACTGATTTTGACAACACCATCGCACAATATCCACCGTTATATGCGCCTTTTGGCAGTTACAAAATAACAGGAGAAGTTTATCCACTGCTTCAACAGAAAATTGGCTCTGTTAAAACCCAACAACCACTGCTTTTTTTTAGCAACACCAATGGAGCAAGAACGGGGGTGATGGCCGGTGAGGGATTGTGGAAGTGGCGGATGAATGAATTTGCAGGTAAAAACTCATCAGCAATTACCGATGAACTTTTTTCAAAGGTGGTTCAATACCTCATTGTCAAAGAGAAAAAGCAACGTTTCAAAATAGCTTTTAAATCAAATGTTACAGAAAGTGAAGCACTAATTTTTGATGCTGAATTGTATAATGACGCTGGGGAACTGAGTAATGAACCAGAAGTTAATATGGTGATCTCCTCTTCAGGAGGTAGGGAATATAAATATGCCTTTAGTCGTAACTCAAAAACATATTATTTAAACGCTGGTAATTTTCCTCCGGGACGTTATTCTTTTAAAGCAGATACCAAAATAGGCGACAAAATTTACAGCGACAAAGGGGCTTTTTCAGTGAGTGGCTTGATGCTTGAAAACACGGAAACAACAGCCAATCATCAACTTTTATTTACTATGGCAAAAAACACAGGCGGTGAAATGGTGTCAGTAAATGAAACGGAGAAAATTATTAAAGCTATTACTGCCAATGATTCAATAAAACCTGTTTCTTATTACCATAACAAGTTAACAGAGCTGATTGAGTTAAAATGGGTTTTAGGACTATTGGTATTTTTGTTGTCGCTGGAGTGGTTTTTAAGAAAAAGAAGCGGAGCATATTAATAGGACGAGAAGGAAAGTAGCGTTAAATAATTTCACCATGGAGGATCTGCTTTTTAAATTCGTTTCCGTTTTTTCTTCAGACAGACGGTTCGTTAAAAATGGGAAGTTAATCATTTTAGCGTTGCAAAAATATCTTGTCAATTCAAATAAGGATGTTATGCGCAAGATTTTTGATGATAAAACCCTGCGTAGCAAATTCTATCACAAAGCTGATGGTATTTGGGAAATTGATAAGGCGGCCGTAAACGATTTTGTGAACGCCACCGCGGGCATGCAGCGTGTAAAAGAAATAATGGTTCAATCAAAAACCAAAACTGTTATTAAAAGGCAAACAGCGCGAGGCACAGCTGTAACACTGTCTTGGGCAAAGAAGAATACAATCGTTGCTGGTGGAAGCGGCCTTTCGAACCTCCGCCATTTAGATCCCGTGCTTGATGCCAAAGCTGTTGAAGACTTGTTTTCTGCAAAAGCATTTGTTGATTTTAAAAGACATGCGAAGAAAAACACAGTCAAAGCAAATGACTTTAATGAGAATGATAATTACATTATTCACGGAGACAACTTACCCGTGCTTCATTCTCTAAAACAAAAATTTAAAGGCAGCATAAAACTTATTTATATTGACCCTCCTTATAACACGGAGTCGAGCAGCTTTCATTACCACGATAATTACGGGCAGGATACTTGGCTGGCATTTATGAAAAACCGGTTGGATGTTGCAAAAGAACTGCTAAGTGAAGATGGATTTATGTTTGTACACATCAGCTTTCACCAGTATGCCTATTTAAAAGTTTTGCTGGATGAGTTGTTTAAAGGCAATCATGTGTGTACATTTAATCTTTTGGTGAGGCACACAGAAAGAATTTTAAAAGGGGATAAAGATTTTCATGACGTAATGGAGTACCTGTTGGTTTATACCATTGATAAA
>JAYTNW010000340.1:0-4922 GCA_043748115.1 Bacteroidota bacterium
GCGAATAAAGAAAGCCGCCATAAAACGTTAACGCCATTAATTTTCATGAAGTAAAAATATAAAAATTTAATCTCCTTTGCGTGATGAAAGATGGTTAAACATATTTTCTACATTTGGTTTCTTAAATTTTTACGGTAAAATGGCATTGATAAAAGAAGTGAAAGGTGTATTCCCCGTTATGGGAACCAATTTTTATGCTGCGGAAAACGCAACCCTTATTGGCGAAGTAACCTTTGGCGATGATTGCAGCGTGTGGTTTAATGCCGTGGTTAGAGGCGATGTAAACTCCATTACCATTGGCAACAAAGTAAATATCCAGGATGGAGCCGTTATTCACTGCACTTATCAAAAGACAAAAACAGTTATTGGCAACAACGTTTCTATTGGTCACAATGCCTTGGTGCACGGCTGCACACTGGAGGACAATGTACTTATAGGGATGGGAGCTATTGTGATGGACAATGCTGTGGTGCAAAAAAATGCTGTGGTGGCAGCAGGTGCCGTAGTTTTGGAAAATACGGTGGTGGAGTCAGGATGTATTTATGCAGGAGTTCCCGCAAAAAAAGTAAAAGCGCTAAGCCCTGAACATTTTAAAGAATTGAATGAAAGGATAGCCAATAATTATGTGATGTATGCCGGATGGTTTAAATAAAAGCCCAATGACAAAGCACTTCACCTTCTTTTTGTTCACCCTTACAGCGTTGTGTTATTTTTCTTGTAAAGAGAAAAAAGTATCGGCCACTGCACCTGTTTTAAGCGAAAACAAAACAGAAGTGCACACCCCTTTACCGTCTCAAAAGCAGGACACTTTAAAAACAGGGGTAACAACAAAAGTAACTTGCCTCGCTTTTGCCTCTGAATCGTATGCTGTTTATTTACCTGCATCGTATTCAAAAAGCAAAGCTCTTCCCGTTATTTATTTTTTTGATCCTCATGCTGATGGCAGTTTACCGTTAGAGAATTACAAATCACTTGCAGAGGAGTTCCATTTTGTTTTTGTGGGTTGTAACAATTCCAAGAACGGAATGTCGTTTGAACAAACACAAGCTGTTGCCGGCCGTATGATGGCCGATGTAACAAACCGATTTTATGTACATGAACAATGGCAATATGTAGCAGGATTTTCCGGAGGAAGTAAGGTGGCCTGTAACCTAGCCATTGTTAATCCGTCAATAAAAGGGCTGATAGCCTGTTCAGGAAGCTATGCCAACAATGCACAGCCATTTTCCGCAAGCTTAAACGTGGCTTCGCTAGCAGGAGAAAAGGATTTTAATTACTTTGAAATGGTTCGTTTTCACGAAATTGTTTCAGTCACAAATGCTGCACTTTTTATTTCTACCAACAACAAGCACGAATGGCCTCCCGTTACCGCTATGCGTGAAGCACTTTTATTTATGCATATAAAAAAAGTTGAAGGTGATAAAAAAAGTGATGAAGTAAAAGCGCTGGAGACAGCATTTAAAAAAGAAATGGCCAAGGCATCTGCGCTGGAGAAAAAAGGGAATATATACAACGCCTGTCAGCAGTATAAAAATAGCATTTCCATTTTTAAGAACACCTTAGATGTTTCTCTATCCATCGAAAAAGTAAAGAGTTTAGAAAAAAATCCATTGTTTGAAGCTTATGAAAACAAAAAACAAAATTTAGAAAACCAAGAACAAAAGGCACAGCAATATTACGCTGAAGCCTTTCAAACAAAAGACATTAACTGGTGGAATAATGACATTGCAAAAACGAAAACCGCCTCTGAAGATTCTTCCGATCCGCTATGGGCAGCATACAACAGCAGGATGATGGGCTTTTTTGGAATTATTAGCTATTCCTATTGCACGCAAGCTGTTAAAGCCAATGCGGCACAGGCGGAAAAACTATTGGCAATTTATAAAAGCTGCGCACCAGAAATTGACGAAGCAAATTTTCTATCTGCCGTTTATGCTGCCAACAATGGAAAAACGGATGTTGCCATTACAGAATTAAAAGCAGCCATTCAAAAAGGTTTTCATGACAAGAGTCGCATAATAAGCTATCCCGCCTTATCTGCCATAGTCAGCAATTCTTCTGAACTTAAAATGCTATTAGACGCCATTCATTAGCCAGTCGTATTCTGCCTTGTTTGCTTTTATTAAGAATTTTAAACTTCTTTTTTCTGTAGGTGCATTTTTGCCGATGCTCACTACATTGCTATTAGCATTATCATTATGCAAAAAATACATCTGCACATCAGGCCATTTTCTTACAAATTCTGACACCACCGTATTTAAGGAACAAACAATTGATGTGTAAGGATTGTAACCATCTACTCTTTCCTTTTTCATTGGTTTTTTTTTCAACACAAACTCCCAGCTTGCAAACCTGAAAAAAAGAAATTGACGAATATGATAATACTGCAAACACCATACATACCCATCGAAAACAATACGGTACTTGGTTTTGGTGCTGTTTTGTAGTTCAACAATTTTTTTAAAACCAGCTTCTGATCGTGATAACATGCTACTTTGTTTTAGTTGTTAAAACATAGGTTATCACTATTATTTACCTAAAAGGTGAATGCTCTTTACAATCACACCTCTATTGGTAGTTATTCGCATATCATAATTACCTTTAGTATTTTCTCCCATGACCACAGCGAAATGATTGTTGAGGTTTTTACAATTGTAACTTGCCGTTTGACCAAGTGAATTAAAGAGTTCAATTTTTTTCACTACTACATTGTCCGGCAGAGAAAACCTTAAAACATCTGTTACAGGATTGGGATAAAAAACAATATCCTTAAGCAAATCAAGAGCACGAATGGCGGTAAGGTCTTCAATAACCAGGGAGTCATTCAATATTGTAACCCCTTTGAGGTTTTGATCAAAATCAATAGCCATCACATCACTTATTGGAAAACTAATGGTATCATAAACGGGTGACATTAATCGTCCTGCCACATTATCTGTTGTAACTACTGTAAAACGGGCTATTTCTCCGTAACCACTGGTGTCGCTATGGGTAATTCGGGTAATGGCCGCATACAATTTTCCGTTGAGAGGATCATTCTTGTAAATAGAAATTGCCTCGGTTCCGTAATTACCCAGCCAGCAGTATGGGAAGTTAAGCGACACGCTATCGGCCTTCACTAGTGTAGTGTCATAATTAATGGTAAATGCTATGCCGTAAATATTATTCATGGGCAATGCAGCAGATCCCAATTCAAGCGGTATGGTAAGTTGTTGCGAAGTGCCAACGGTATCAATTACAATATCAAAAAACAATGGAGGGTCGGTTAATGATTGTTGTTGCGACCCTACACGTAAAGGATGTGACAGTCCAAAATTTTGTAAAATAGCAATAGTATCATCATCTGCGATAATGCCATCTCCGTTACAATCAATATGCTTGTAATTGGTGCCATCAGATAAAGTATCGGCCCAATTAACGTATGCTTCAGCCTGCCAGTTAATTGTTGCATTAGGTCGGGCAACATCCATTGTACCATAACCCACACCAATAGCCAGTAGATCCACATTGTTGGCAACACCATCGTTATTGGCATCGCCAGGCCAAACAGCACGACATGACAGTGTGAAGCTGAGAGAATCAACACAACCTGCCGTATCGGAAATTAAAACGTAGGAAGGGGTGTTATCACATAAATAATAGTTGGTGGGTGTTGTGACTGCACCGGGCATCCATAAATAAGTCGCTACTGGACTGCCCCCATTTACAGTAACAGTTGCAATACCATCGCATGCACCACAAGTAGGTAAGGTTACATTGTCCAGTTGTTTTGAACTCCAGCCCTGCGAATTGGTTACACTGGTAGATCCGGAAACACTGCAACCATTAGCATCATAAACCGAAAAGGTGTAAGTCCCTGCAAACAAATTCTGGCAAGTCGTAATGGCTCCGGTGGACCAAAGATAACTATAGGGTAATGAGCCACCTGTAACAGATGGAATACATACATTGGCTGAAACACCAGGGCAGGTAATAGCGTTATTTAATATGCCGCTGAAGGAAGGAGAAGGATAAGATGCCGGAGTAAAACTTAAAAAAGCGGTGCAGCCATTTACATCAGTAACCACTATGCTGTACTGCGCAACCACGCTGGTGTAAAGACAAGGAAAAGGTGTAAGTGCCCCTCCATTCCATGAGTAGTTATATGGAGGAGTGCCACCTATTGCTGTGGGACAAAGATTGGTAGTATCACCGCTGCAAATACCAATATTTAAAGGCACACCTAAACTTAGTTGAGTAGGCTCAAATACATTTGCGACCGTTTGACCCGAATCAGAAACGGCATCAATCACCAATAAAGGATAGGTACCGCCAGATAGTCCTACAAAATAATCAGCTAGCTGAAAAGTAATTCCGCCATCAATAGAATATTGGTAAGGCGATACACCTCCCTGAGGCTGGATGGTAATTTCACCATTTGACAAGCCATTACAAGTAACATTTGTAGAGATGTAAGTTACGTTGAAGCCATTGGCATAACCTGAATGCAAAAGCATCGGCAAAAGAAAGGCAAGAAAAATATGTTTTATCCGCATTACAGCGTCTCCTGGTTGAGTGTTAACATTTTTCATAAGCATATAAATTTAAGTTTTTTTCTAGTACGTGCATTTAGAGATATTTTCACGCTACAAATAAACACTGGTGTTACAGTTAAAACAAATACAAAAACAATCATTTATCGGATTGCTTTACTTAACTATTTAGGTGTAATTAGTCGTTTGTGATACTAAAACCGACTATTTAAACCATTCTCTTTTGGTTAATTTATCGGATTACTATATTTTTACGCTTCGCTATTCAAAACTCCAATATGGTAAACTGCAAGGCTATTGAAATGCTAAAGGCGCTAAGCATTTGGGAGCTAAAGGCCATGGAAAAATTTGTTCAATCGCCATTCCACAATCCTAATGCGCAGGTAACCG
>JAYTNW010000341.1:0-9310 GCA_043748115.1 Bacteroidota bacterium
CAATTGCCGCGATGCCGCTTTTAATATGAATACCGATATGGTTTATATGTTTCGCTTTCACGAAAAAAAGTATGACCATGAAGATGAAATTCGAACTGCTTCTTTAGGTGCAGGAAGTTTGTCGCATCAATTTAACCAAATTGGAATAACCAATGTAAACCTGATGGCTATTGACGTAAACAACAACTTTGCTGCAAGTAACATTGTAACCCAGCAAATAACAGTAATGCCGCGTAAAAGCAACATTAGGCCGCAGCCGGTAATGATGGTGGTAAATATTAAAGACACGTATGACGGCAGAAATTTAACAGGGTCAATACCATGTCGAATTGACAGAGTTGACGACTGCTGGGATACTCAAACTCTCTCATTGAAACCTTGCAATCCCATTGTTAAGATTACTACAAATTTTGAAAAATTTATTAAAATTAATGGCGTAGTGGTTTGGCACGAGGATGTTGGAGCTGATGATGGCGGCTGGCAACGCGTTGAAATAAACATAGAAAGTTATGTTTGCACAGATGATCCTCCTCAAAATGGTTGCTCCCCGCTACTTGATGAAATTGAAATTGGTTTAAGGCCAGCCCCTGGTAAAAATGTTGACGCAACTTTAGTAAGAGGGTTAACCTTTTATGTTGACGATGTTTACATACAAAGTAACTACGGATATAATGCCCTTGTAAATGGCGATTTTGAAGAGTTTGGATCCAATAATGCATGGCCTGAGGGTTGGACGCTCTCTGATCCTAATGCAACATATTCCTATCCCTGTTCGGGTGGCCCTGTTACCGCTACTACAATGCTAAAGGGAGGAAGACTTAAAGCAGAGGAAGTGCGAAGCGGCCACTATGCTTATTGGGGCCGGATTAAATCGTTGGTCAAGGCTGGTTCCTATCAACCTGGAATGGAGTATATTGGTGGCTATACCTACAAAAATCTAAAACAGACCTTTGATATCAATATGCCCTCTCCACCGCGCATGGCCAGCCCTAAAACAGTAACTAATCCGGGTCTCACCATCCAGCCTAATCCAGCTTCATTTAATGCCCAAATAAACGGTTTTGTTGCTTCTATTACTCCTAATGAAAGCTACAAAATAACCATCATAGCTCCTGATGGTTCACTTGCTTATTCCGGTAACGGCAATGGGTATGAATTTAAGTTCAATGCCTCCTATCCTCCCGGTGTTTACTTTATAAATATTCAAAGTAAAAGCTATTCAGGCTTTAAAAAATTGGTGGTGGTGAATTAAGAAGGCGGTATTGAGTTTAAAATAGAATTATTAAAAATATACAGCTCTAATTAACCTTCGCCCCTTGCTCTATCCACACCCCTATCAGTTCACGCTCTTGTTCAGTTATTTCGGTTTTGTTTCCCTGTGGCATGGTGCTTGTTTGAACGGCCCTTACTAGGATCCTGTCTGCATGTTTTTTAATTTCTTCGGGGGTGTCAAACATTATTCCATTGGGCGCAATGGTAGTAACATCATCCGTGGGAGCTGATGAATGGCAACTGGTACAACGCTTTTGAAGAATGGGCTGCACCTGCAAAAAGGAAACCGGTGGCAATTCACTGGCGGGGCGTTTAGGCTGTGGCGCAGTAACAATCACCAATGCAATCATTACAACGGTAGCAAAAGGAATCATCCACTTTGTGTAAATTCCCTTTTCGTATAAATTAATAAAATGCCTGACGGCAACACTGGCTATAATGAGCCCTGCAAGTATAATCCAGTTGGCAGAAGTGCCGTAGGTAACAGGAAAATGATTGCTGATCATGATAAACACAACCGGTAATGTAATGTAGTTATTATGCAATGACCTTAGCCCTGCTACTTTACCCAATTCAGGGTTTACAGGTTTATTGGCTTTTGCAGCAGCTACCAGCGCTTTTTGGGAGGGAATAATGCAAAAGAAAACATTGCCTGCCATGATGGTGCCCAGCAACGCTCCTACAAGCATAAATGCAGCTCTGCCGCTTAACACATGCGTTAGCAGGTAAGCCAGCAAAACAACAATTACCAATCCAATGGTGCCAAAGAGTTTTTTCTTTTGTAGCAGCGTTGACCTACACATGCCATCGTACAAAAGCCAGCCCACCAACATAACGGTTACGGCAATCGCTATTGCTGCTCCAGGTGCAATATTCATCACCGCTGTATCTATCATCACTGCCTTCGCATTCATAAAATATACCAATGCTAACAACATCATTCCAGTAAGCCAAGTAAAGTAGGCTTCATATTTGAACCAATGGAGGTGTTTGGGAATTTCTGCCGGTGCCGATTTATATTTCTCTACATAATAAAACCCACCGCCATGTATAGCCCATAGGTTTCCGGCAAGCTCCTCACGTAAATTTTCGGTGCGATTGAGGCTGTTCTCCAAAAAAATAAAATAAAAAGATGCGCCAATCCATGCAATACCAAACAACACATGTGCCCACCTCAATATAAGGTGCAACCACTCCATCACATGGGCTTGCCAGTGTAGTTTTACAGTGAAGTAACAGCCCAAATAAATTAGCAACGTAAGACCGAAAAAAAACAGAAAAAGCTTTTTATACTTTTTGATTTCTTCTACGGTTTCTCTCCAATCGGCTGATGTTTGCCTTATTTGCTTTACATGAGACCAAGCAAAATGCAATACCATTGATGTCGTTGCCAACAGCAAAAAAATAATTAGAAAAAAAAAGTCTGTTAACGGGGATAACATCATGCGAACAAATTAATTGTCTATTACTTCTGTAGTGTTTCTTCTGCCTTGTAATATTTTATAAAACGAGCGGCTCCTAATCTCGTCAAGCGTTAGCCCTGTGGCCGTTGCTTCCGTTTCGGTAATGGCACCGCAGTTCAATGCTTTTAAGAAATAGTTCAGCAATCCCTGCCCCGTTGCTGCATCATCAAAAATATCACCACTTAAGGTTGCCTGAGCAGACTTCTCTACAAAATGTTTTAATCGCACTGCGGCATCCTCATAGCTTTCTAAAAAGAAAACGTAAGTAGCGGCATAGCGCATAGGCAATTGTGCAGGGTTAAGATCCCATCCCTGGTAAAAGCCATTAATTAAGGAGTGCATGGTATGATCATACCCGGTTTTCCATGCTTTATGTACCACCGCTGTGTTTTCCTTTTTTTGTTTTACAGTAAGTTTATCACCACGGTGCGGACCCACTGGCATCACATTGGTGGCGCCATCACTGAGCATAATGCCTGTGCCTCCCAATGCTACGCGTGTCATGTGGTGAGCAAAATCACAAACAGGATGTGCCATTGTTTGATACTTTGCGGTTATGTTGCAAGAGGCGGTGTAATCATAGGTGCCAAAATGTGCTGCAATGCATCGTCCCTTGCTTGCCTTAATAAATTTAAGCAATGGATTTTTTCCTTCTGAATCCATAACGGCTTGTGTAGCCTCAACCATCATTTCCATTTTTAAACTACCCTCCGTCAAATTATTGTTTCGTTCAATAATTTCCATAAAAATAACGAGGGCTTCAATTTGCTCAGGTATGGTGACTTTGGGCAACATCACCACAAAATTATCGGGCAGTTTTCCATTGCTGCTTTCCAATAGGGTGGAAATAAATATATCCAATGTTCTAACCCCACGTTGCTTTAAATCTTCGGTAAAAGGTTTTATTCGAATACCTATAAATGGAGAGATGGTGCCCTCCTTCATTCCTTTGGCAAGCTCTTTGGCGGCATTCACAGCGGTCATGTCTTCTTCGTCATCAGGGCGGTTGCCAAAGCCATCTTCAAAATCTATTCTGAAATCTTCAACGGCTTCGCGCTCAAGTTTTGCAGCAATTTTTTTATATACTTCATAAGCTAACCAAGCAGGATTTTTTTTTCGTGCAGCCTCATTCATCTTATCCATTTCTGCAGTGAGTTTTTGTATTTCAGCAGCGGATTTAGGTAGTGATTTATGCCCATTCAATTGCAACACGTTTGCCATCACCACAAAATTGGGGGCATGGGTAGTAAAACTTCCCAATGCTACTTTTCCCATTTTCGGCATGCTATCACTTTTGAATAAATTAGCCCCTCCATAAACCGTATGCACCGGTTGGCGGTCGGGTTTGTCGCCAGGATAAATATTTTGAAAGGCAATATTAAATTTCTTTAATTCGGAAAGCACCGCTTCCTGTTCAGTTTGTGGAATGGAAAATTTCATTCTATAAATTATTATATCGTTTTGTATTTAACTTCCCCTGTAGGTTGAATATCCGTAAGGGTTTAATAATAGTGGTACATGATAATGGGTTTCATCGGCAACTAAAAATTCAATAGTTACTTTAGGATAAAAGGATTTAATGTTTTGCTGATCGAAATAAGTTTTGGTGTAAAAGGTAAGGCGATAAACTCCGTGTTGCATAATCAGGTCTTTACTCAAAAGATCGGCAACTCGACCATCACCGTTGGTTTTTCCAATGGCAATTTTTATCCATTGATCACTGCTTTCAAATTCCAGTTCAACATTAATATTTTGTGCGGGCTTACCGCAAGAGGTATCTAGAACATGTGTGGTTAGCTGGCTCATAAGAATAATTTATCAATGCGAAGGTGCGTAATTTTATTTTGTTCCTGCATAGCAATATTTATTTCTGTTTGTAGGTCATTCTTTATTCGCTGCTCAAGCATTTCAAGCATCTCCTCTGCCGTTTTTCCTGTTGCGCAAACAATAAAAATATATCCAAACTTTTGTTCATAGGCATCATTGCCTTGCTTTAGTTTTTGCAGCACACCGGAAGCAGCGCTGTTTACGCCTGACTGTTCACCGGAAGCCCACTGAGCAGTGGATTTAAATTTTTTTTCCAAAGCCTTTACATCACCTATTTTAGGATGATGTGAAAATGCTTCCATCCAATCTTGCTGCCCCAACTGCTCCCATATTTCATCTGAAACACTTTTTATTTTACGCACACGTTTGATAGGCAGCTGTGCCACCAAGCGATTTGCCCACCGTGTGCTTCCGCAGCATTTAAAGAGTTCATGCTGTTGTTGAGAAGAAGATAAATTATTGAATTTTTCTAAGGTCATTTCGCCAAATAATACATCTTGTCACTAAATCTTTACCTGTTAATTCAACTATTTAATGGTTCCCAGCAACCTCATCCTGCTCACTCCTCCGTCAGGAAAAATGGTAAGCCTTACATGGGTAAAAGCAGTATTGGATTTCAATTCCTTTTCGAAATAATGTTCGTGATTAGCCTGAAGTTTTGTTTGAGGCAGTAATGTAATCCAGTTCATGTTGCTTGTTAACATATTTTTTTCCTCTTCAATTGACAAATCACAGCCTTCTATCAAACAGGTGTCAGGAAAATTACCTTTAAAATGGCACGTGTCAACAATGGCTTTGTTAATCGTACCTCTGTGTGCAAGTTTTACAATCACCCAGTCTCGATTATTGGCAGTGCGGTTTCTTTTTGTTTCCCAGCCGTCACCCATGTTAACACCACCTCCTGGCATAATAAGATTATCCATGTGTGAGAAAAACATATCGTTACACAAAACCGATTTTGCCCCGTTAACAGCGGCAGCAAGATCTATTTCGTCTGTTGGTTTAACAGCGTTCCAGTTTTTAATCACTTCTCCATATACTTTTAGCCTCGCCACACCACCATCAGGGTAAATATGCAAACGCAAATGAGTGTAACTACCACCATCTGTTACATCATAAAAATTTTGTGATCCGGGATCCAAAGGAGACATTGGCAATAGCTCCTTCCACTGCACGTTTTCAAAATCAATATTTTCTGCACTTGGTAAATAACAAGCCTCAAGCGAAGCATGTGGAGGATGATTGCCCAAGAAGTGATTAGTGTCAATATCCACTCCTTTAATTTTTCCGGCAGTGGCTAATTGTATGATGCACCAGTCGTGACCGGCAGTTCGTTTTCGCCTAGACTCCCATCCATCCATCCATTTTCCCCTGTCGGTATATTTATCTGCAATAAAAACTCCACGTCCGGGCTTTAAGAGGTTTTCCATTTCTGCAAAAAAATCATCCGTGCACAGCAAGGTTTTTCCCCCTAATCGTTCAGCCGCTAAATCAGTAAGTTTAGTAAATGCAGGTGCTTCTTTGCTGCTTGTGTTATTCATGTGGTAAAAAAAATTAAGGTTGTAAAATAAGATTGCCGCGATTCAAATGTATAAAACTTCCACTATCAAAAATTTTTTCTCCACCAACATAGGTTTGTTTTATTACCCCTTTCAATTCCCGGCCCAAATAAGGGGTCGCTTTATGACGATGGAGAATATCTTTTTCTTTTACTACAAATTTTTCATCGGGATTAAAAACAACTAGATCTGCATCATAGCCATTAGCAATTTTTCCTTTAACACCATCAAGTTTTAAAAACTTTGCCGGGTTTGCGCATAACCACTTAACAACATCGTGCATTGGTATTTTTCGCTCGGCCGCTTTGGTCCATAAGGCAGAAAGCGCAAATTGCAACCCTGCAATACCGCCCCACGCTAAATTAAAATTGCCTGTTGCCAACTCCTTCATCTCGGGTGGGGCGGGAGAATGGTCGCTGGCAACAAAATCAATAAGTCCTTCCTGCAATGCTACCCACAAGGCTTCATTGTTGGCTTTGGTTCTAATAGGAGGAGCACATTTATATTCAGTACCTCCGTCAGGAATTTTTTCTGCGTTGAAAAAAAGATAATGCTGAGCTGTTTCTACGGTAAAGGGCAATTCATCTTTTCGTATTTTTTCTATTAAAGGAAGCGTGCCAATAGAAGAAAGGTGAACTACGTGAACACGAGCCTCCGTTTCACGGCACAAGTCCATCATTCGTTTTACAGCATTGTCTTCCCAGCTATTGGGACGTGATTTTAGGTATGCTGCATAACTATCTGGGTTATCTTTCAACAACTGAACTCCGCTATGCACCATGTCTAGTTCGCAATGCACCAACAATGGTTTGTTATGCTGCTTTAAAACATGTAATGCGTTACGCAGCTCCTTTTCGCCAGAGTCAGGGAAGTCATCAATTCCTGAATGGGTCATAAATGCTTTTAGGCCCATGACTCCGCTTTTTAAAAGTTCGTCAAGCTGCAGCTCATTACCAGGAACAACGCCTCCCCAAAAACCAACATTTACATGCACGTGATTTTTTGCAGCATTGAGCTTAGCCTCAAAATGCTGAACAGAGGTAGTTACCGGTGTTGAGTTAAGCGGCATGTCCACCACGGTGGTTACACCGCCCGCGGCTGCTGCACGTGTAGCAGTGTCAAATCCCTCCCAATCAGTTCTTCCCGGTTCATTAATGTGCACATGTGGGTCAATAACTCCGGGTATGATAAAAGATTCACCTACGTCAGTTACCGGAATCTCGCCACCCGTCCATTCGCCTTCAAAAACATTTTCAATTTTTCCTTGTTTTATAACAACAAACCCGTTTAAGGTTTTATTACCTGAAATAATGTTCTTACTTTTTAATGCAAACATGTTTTTTAAAATTTCTACAATTGAAAATAGGGGCTGGAAAAGCAAAGCTACCTATATTTAAGTATATTACTATTTCAAATAAATAATCATTTTTGCAAAATGCCGGCCTTAGCTACTTGGAAATTTATTTCAAACAAGATGCAGGAAAATATTCCTGTGATTTTATTATATGTTGTAGAAAGCCATGGGAGCAGCCCCGGGAGGGAAGGTTTCTTGATGGCTGTAGATTCATTAGGAGCCATGCAGGGTTCCATTGGCGGTGGCATTATGGAACACAAATTTGTAGAAATGGCAAAAGATAAACTTACTCATTTTGCCACCGAAACAGATTTAAGAAAACAGGTGCACAACAAGATCGCCTCAAACAATCAAAGCGGTATGATTTGTTCGGGTGAGCAAACCATTGTTCTTTATCGTTTGCAAAAAGAAGACCTGTTAACAGTAAACCGTATTATCAAAATCCTAGAAAATTATAAAACCGGGATTATTACTTTATTACCTTATTCCATTTCTTTTACCGCCACAACACAAGCAGCAACCTCTGTTTTTTCTTTTATTGATGAGAACCAATGGAACTACTCGGGACCCGTGCTTGTGCCACGCCATTTATTTATTGTTGGCGGAGGGCATTGTTCGTTAGCGCTTTCAAAAATTATGCATTTGTTGGGCTTTAGAATAACGGTGCTTGAGGAGCGCAAAAACCTAAACACTTTTGAGAATAACTCGTGGGCCATTGAAAAAATAATTGTTGACGGCTATGAAAATGTTTCTCCATACTTTACTCAACATCTGGCTGAAACTTACGTGGTGGTTATGACCTTTGGCTACCGGACCGATGAGCAGGTGTTAAAACAAATAATGGAAATACCATTTAAATACCTAGGCGTAATGGGCAGTAAAACGAAAATGCAAAAGATGTTTGACAATCTTTACCTACAGGGCATGAGCCAAGATTTTTTGGATGCCGTGCATACACCGGTTGGTTTACCCATAAACAGCCGTACGCCTGAAGAAATAGCAATTAGCATTGCCGCACAAATTATCCAAGTAAAAAACAGAGCGTAATTTTTTTTTACCTCAATAAAGTAAGGTGACCTTTGTATTCACGCTTCACCCCTCTATAATCCGTTGTTTTAACTACATAAACATATATTCCGGATACACAAGCATGCTGATCTTTTTGGCTATTGCCATTCCATGAAGCTCCTAGTATGGTATTCTGATATACTTTATTTCCCCATCTATCGTAAATGTACATTTCCATTTCGCTCAGGTTTATACCATAAATAGAAAAGGTTTCGTTTTTACTGTCACCGTTAGGTGTGAATGAGGAAGGAATATACAACGTTACATCAGGTTCTATGTAAACCTCTCCATACGTAGTGTCCCTGCAGCCAAAGTCACTCGTTAAAATCATGCGAACGGTAAAATTGCCCGTATCCTTGTATGCATATGTTGGGCTTTGAGCCGCTGATTGTCCTTTTCCGTCTCCAAAATTCCAATTCCAAAGTATGCCGCCTGAACTTTCGTCAATGAAATCAATTACCGGATTTAAAATAGATACCGTATCTGGCCGAGCAGAGAAGTAAGGCAATGGCAATGGATAAATTTGTACAATATCAGACTTAGACAGTGATGAACTGCATCCGCTATCAGAAGTAGCTACAAGGTCCACATCATAAAAACCAGGTTCATTATAAATATGAAATGGATCTTTTTCAACGCTGGTATTATTATCACCAAAATTCCAGTTCCATGACACTATCGCTCCCTGCATCAGCGTTGAATGATCAAAAAATTGAGCAGGTGTACCCTGACACATATTAGGAGAATCGAAATCAACTGCCGGTCTT
>JAYTNW010000342.1:0-4082 GCA_043748115.1 Bacteroidota bacterium
GCTTAGCTGAGTTATACCTGTATAGTAATAATCAGGATATGTCAATCAAATACCTTGACTCCGTTTTACAGCATGACCCTAAAAATACCAAGGCGCTGCTCATGAAAGGTTTTAATCTGAAAGAAAAACACGACACCGTTTCAGCCATACAATCATTTAGAACAGCCATTGAAGCGGATCCCAAATTTTATGAAGCACAGATGCAAATGGCCATTCTATATCATGCACAAAACAATACGCTTGCTGTCGAATATTATAAAAACACCCTTTCGCTACAACCTAAAAGCGAAGAGGCCATGTACGGTTTGGCCATGTGGTATCAAGAGCATGATAACTTTAATAAGGCTATTGAAGGATATACGGAAATGACTAAGCTGTTTCCGAAAAACAAAAATGCGTATTTTAATTTGGGATATCTGCACCAAATACAGTTGAAGGTGTATGATGAGGCCATTAAATATTATTCACAAGCCATTACCGCTGACAGCCAATATGCACAGGCCTATTACAACCGAGCTTTATGCTTCGAGTTTTTAGGCAACATAGCTGCTGCCAAAGACGATTTTTCAAAAGCGCTTAATCTCCGTAATAATAATTATCCTATGGCTAAGGAAGGGTTGGATAGGGTGAGTAAATAAATAATTTCGCTCTCGCTTCCACTTGCAATGAAATTTTGTTTGATTCATTTTTAGTTATCAATTGAGCAGATAGAAAGTTATTGTTTCTCGAAAAAAATTAATATTTGCGAAAAGTAAGCCCTGTTGCAATTGTTTTCCTGTCCGGTAAACCGACAATTATCATACACACTTGCTCTTAAATTATTTGACGATTAATTTTCTCGCTTTTTTGGGGATGCGGAATAGTGCGTATTCGGGCTAGCATTTCATACGATTTTGGGCCACTCGTAGAATAAAATATAATATCCCAAACATTTTTACATAGTCAGACTTGGTGAAGGTTCAGATTTTTCCGCTACTTTTCCTTATTTTTGTATCACAAACATTTTTTATGAAAGAAGAAACTATAAAATACCATTCCCCCATTATTGGCCGCGAGTTTGAAATGCTTGTTTTTGGAGATAAAGGTATGCCAGTTATTGCATACCCGACCAGCATGGGCCGCCACTATCAAAATCGCGATTTTAAACTCATAGAAAGTGTGAAGTGGTTCATAGATAATGGGCTTGTAAAAATTTATTGCCCCGACAGTATTGATGAACTGAGCTGGTACAACACCGCTATTCATCCTGCCGATCGTGTGCGCAATCACCTGCTTTACGATCAACTTATCTTTGAAGATGTTGTTCCTCGCGCTTTAAAAGAAACCGGTTACAGTAAGGTTATTACGGCAGGCTGCAGCTTTGGTGGCTACCAGGCCATTAATTTTGCTTTCCGCCATCCCGAGGTAGTTGCCCACACCTTTAGCATGGGCGGTGCTTTCGACATTAAAATGCACCTTGACGGATATTATGACGATAATGTTTACTTCAACAATCCTCCCGATTTTTTACCAACGCTCGAAAACGAAGAGTTAAATAATATGGGCATTGTATTAGGAGTTGGTGAGCATGACTTTTGCATAGCACAAAATAAACGCCTGGCCGATATTCTTTCTAAAAAAGGTGTGCCTTATTGGTTAGATGTTCGCCCCGGTGCCAACCACGACTGGCCTGTTTGGCGCGAAATGTTCCCAACGTATTTGGGATTGCTGAAGTATGATAACTAATTGAAGTTAAAATATTCTTGTAAAACAAATAAGGGATCATCACGATCCCTTTTTTGTTTTTATCTTGTTTATTACTAATTGTAAACTACTTTTTCACAAACTTCCCTAAACCTGACGTTTTGCCATTACTGATGATTTTGTAAGAATAAATTCCGGCATTCAAAGCACTTACATCCAATTTTTTTTCGCTCACCTCCGTTGTTAAAACGTTTCTCCCTGCTACATCAAAAACACTAATACTAAAAGCTTCGAGGGCAGTATTGCTAACTGTAAAGTAATTGTTAACCGGGTTGGGATAAAGTATTATGCTTCCAAAATTATCAGGATTGTAAATGCCTGTGGTGTTTACAATTTTTGTTATTACATTGCTTGTGTAAACAGGGCTGTTCACGTCAAAAACAATTCCAGCACCGTTAATGATCTGGTCGCCCACACTTAGGGTAGCTTTGGGTTTTATTCTGAAGCGTACAAACCCAGTACTGTTCAATTCATTTACAAAAATTGGAGTCAATGTAATATTGTTGAACTCAAACGTAAGCAATCCGGATGAACTCAGGTTAACCACGCATGGATGGCTGGAAGATAGAAATTCAAAAGAACTGACATCAAGATTGGCATCTAGTCCGTCCAATACTTTAACATAGTAAGCATCAGACATTCCGGTGTTTTGAAAATGTATTTCATAATCTAAATAACTGCTATTGGTGATAAATGAATAAGGAACATCACCGGCAGGTAAAACCGACTTGTAATTAGGGTCAAAAGAGGCAACTACTACTGGATTTAAAACAGCAATGTTGTCTGCCGGTGTTTTATCTCCTATGTTGGTAGTTGCTTCCACCATCAATAATAACGTGTCACCCACTTGCGCAGTAGTGGCAACCGTAAAATAAACGGTGAATGTAATATTGTCAAGCGGAATAAAATTAGTGTAAGGCCACGTGATCGTGTTTCCACTCACCACACCGCCTGCAAGTGTACAGGAGTCAAGCGTTAGCGCAGCATCAAAAGAAAGTATAATGTTGCCGTTATTAATTTGCGTTCCGTTATTAGCCACAGATACTAGATAAGAAGTAGGCATGCCCGGGCGTGGCGGGATTACAGAAGTTATTGATGTAGCGATGTCCGTAAAACTTATATCAGGTGCCAGCGCAAAATTTAAACCACTGGTAACAGATGGTGCAGTGGTAATATTTACAGGGATCATGTTTGGGTTAACAGTAAAATGGGTGGGGGCAGAGGTGGTGAGGTCAAAACTTCCGGGGATCAGGTTAAAGTGATAATCTCCGCTGCTGTCAGTAAGTGCATAAATCCCGGTAATGGTTTCTGTTACCACCCTGTTTTGCATTCCTGGTTCATTAACATCTTGTGTATTATTTCCATTCGCATCAAAGTACACACGGCCTTCCGCTACGGCAGGATCAGGATTTTCTCCTACAATCACCAACTGGTCATCACGTTTCACACTTCCTATTTTTACACCATTGCGGTATTCATCAACCACAAATGATACGGTACCTATTTGTATCATGGCAGGCGTGAACGATAATATTCCTGTTGATTGGTTAAGTGAGAAAGGAGTAAATGATGCCACTGGATAAGTGTAGCTATAGGGCGAAATATAGGAAATCGAAGTGGGTAAGTTGCCACAACTTCCTGTAGGTTCTGCCATTACACTGTCTAATCGGTAAACAAGAGAGTCTCCGTCAGCATCAGTACATTGGTAATTAATGTTGGTTAAGGTGCCAATACAATACAATCCAAAAAGAGTGGAGTTGAATACAGGCGAACTGTTAATGGGATTAGAAAGGTTATCTAAGCGGGCTTCAATATATGCACCCAAATTGGCCGCACCTGTTGTAATGGCGTTGTTCCTGCAACAGTCACTATAGGAAAACACCCAGTCGTTGGCCGCAGCAGGCAGCATTACAAAACCTTCATAGGTAAATTCCTCTATACCGTAGAAGCTCCCTCCCTGGCACCATGTTAACCCTTGAGCGGCACATGAGTTAAAAGGCACCTGTATTGCCGATGGCGTAATGGTGTCAAGCGAAATATTTCCTATCAGCCCTGTTGAAGCGGACGAATAGCAAATAGTAGGAGAAATGGGTGCAGCAATACCGGAACAATCCCTGTACATTTTCAAGTTGATTTGGTAGTTGTTGGGGCTCAGATAGGTGTAGGTAAGATAAATACCTACAATATGCGAGCCTGAAACTAAACTGGGTAAAATGCCTAACAACATTACCGTGGTGGTGAACAGCAATAAGTGTTTGATTTTTTTCATGACAATTAGTTAGTTATTAATGTTTAAATGACTTTTAGAAATTCGACATTAAAAGTACTATTATAAATCA
>JAYTNW010000343.1:0-2719 GCA_043748115.1 Bacteroidota bacterium
CCAAGGTGCTTTTAAGTCGTGAAAATTATATTGATAAGGGTAGCCAATGCAGTTGTCATTAATGTTAATGTATGCCCCAGAAGATTTTAAGTAAAGCGCTTGGTTTAAAAATTTTTCTTTAAAAGTTTCATCTCCATTTTCTCTAAAATTATCAAAACAAACCAGTGCATATTGAGAAATGCTAACTGCATTATATTTTTTGTTCACCGTTACCACACCGGCACTGTCAAAACCAAAAGTTGGGCTTTGTTCCCAGTGTTTTGGCTCAAGGGCGCGGTTTAAAATGTAAAACTCCTGCAACCAGTCAAAATTATTGCAGGGCTTCAATTTTTCAGAAGCATAATCAGGAACGCTGTAATGAAATGAGGAGGCAACGGCAATTATACCTGATGCAAATAAAAGGATCCAAACATGCCTCAAGGTTTTTCTGGCTAAGGCAGACAATGTGTTTTTCAAAAAGGGCATAATTTATCTTACGAAAGTAACGATTATTGTTTTAGGGCAGGTTTGTATTTTTGAATAATTAACAGGATACCTTTACTTTTGGAGAAAATTATAGTATGCATCAAAATGTATTTCGCTTTGCAATAATCTCAATAGCCTTTTCCTCCTGCACCCCATCTCAAAAGCCCACTGAGGTTACGGCCTCAGCAAATGAGACTGCAGCAGCACAGCCTCAACAACTAAAAACTGTCACCATCAAAACCTTTACCAACGACACTGGACTTCATGGCTTCGGTTATGATATTTTTGTGGATAGTGCTTTGGTGGTTCATCAGCCAAACATTCCGGCCGTTGCCGGTAACAGGGGGTTTGTTACAGAAGAGGAAGCTATTAAAATCGGAACATACGTTGGCAACAAAATCAAAAACAACATCATGCCGCCTTCTGTTACCACAGAGGAACTGGATAGCCTTGGTGTTAGGTAACAGGCCTGTTGGATGTAGGTGGCATTAGTCGTGTTCATTGCCAATCGGTAGTGTTACAAATCCGTTAGTTCTACTCGTGCATCAACATACCAAGCATCAAATCATCTCTAAATAAAACATCAATCAAAATATGGACGAATTAGGAATAGGGTCACGCATTAAGCATCCCGATTTTGGAGTGGGCGTAGTTATTAATGTTAAGCCACAAACATACCTTGCTGTTTTTACGGAAAAGGGAAAAATAGAAGTAGCCAAATCTTACCAATATTTGGAGGTGATAGATGCACAACCCATCGCTGAGGATCAGGTAAGTTTTGCAGATGTGGAACGAATTTTTTTAAACATCATAAAAAAACACTCCGATCTTCAGGAAACCATACCCATGCATGGCAAGTGGGTGGGAGGAAAAATTATTATGCAGCCTGCCAATGCTTCCATGAAGCCGAAAGAGATACCCATTGATGTTTTTTTTAACAAGATCATTATGGTGCGCGACAGGCTAAGGGTAATGGAACAGCGCATCAATGCCAGCGATAAATTGGCGGAGGAAGACAAGATAAATTTGCAACAGTATTTAACACGCATTTACGGTAGTTTAACCACGTTTAATGTTTTGTTTAGAGATGATGAAGATCATTTTGTAGGCGAAAAAGGAGGCAAGGAATCATGAGGCGCAATGTGCTTTTGTTTGCTTCGGTGTCAGGTTTTATGGCCGTTGCACTTGGAGCATTTGGCGCGCATGGGCTAAAGCCACTCTTAACTGCAGATATGCTTGCCGCTTATGAAACAGGAGTACGTTACCAGTTTTACCACACGCTGGTGCTGTTGTTTCTCGCCTCGGCTGATAAAAATGATTCCTTGATATCAAAAGCTGCGTTGTTTTTTGGTGCAGGCATAATTCTTTTCAGCGGTTCGCTATATGCCATGGCGTTAACATCCGTTGCAGGTAACATTTGGTCGTGGCTTGGGCCGGTTACTCCTTTGGGTGGTTTATGCTTGTTAATCGGATGGGTAATGTTGTTTTTATTTACATGGAAAAAAGTGAAATAAATGATAGAGTTATATGATCTGTATGTAACCAAAATGAAACGCATTGCCGACCTCAATTACAGCAGCGCAGTGCTTCAGTGGGATCAGGAGGTGAATATGCCTCCTAAAGGTGCAGGGTTTCGTGCGCAGCAGCTGGCAACGCTTGCCGGGCTTTCGCATGAATTTTCAACTGAAAAGGAGTTGGGTGAGTTGTTGGAGCAATTGCATGGAAGCAGAATGTTAAGCATTAAAGAAACGGCCAATGTTTTAGAGTCACTGCGAGTATTCCGGCAAAATAAAAAATATACCACTGATTTTGTTGTGGAGCTCAACAAAACGGTTTCAGAAAGTTTTGTGGCGTGGCAGGAAGCCAAAGCGAAAAATGATTTTTCTGTATTCAAGCCAAAGCTTCAAGCGCTGATTGACTTGAAAAGACAAGAATGCGAAATTCTGGGTTATGACGAGCATCCGTATGATGCTATGTTAAATTTATATGAGCCAGGTTTAAAAACGTCTTTTATGTCTGCACTTTTTGCTGATGTGCGTGAAAAACTGGTGCCCTATGTTACAGATATTTTGAGGAAGCCACAGCCTGAAAGCAATTTTTTGTTTACCCATTTTGATAAGGGGAAGCAGTGGCATTTTGGCCTTGAACTTCTTCGGCAAATGCAGTATGATTTTGAGGGCGGCAGGCAGGATGTTTCTACCCATCCCTTCACCACCAATTTTTCTGCCAGCGATGTGCGGGTAACTACGCGAAT
>JAYTNW010000344.1:0-3432 GCA_043748115.1 Bacteroidota bacterium
ATTAAAAATTTTGGCTATGTATCTCGAACCGTGATCATGAAAAATCACCACCACAACATCGGTAGGTTTTAACTGATCTTTTAGTTGCAACAGTCCAGCAATTGCGCTTCCTGCAGAGTAGCCCACCCAAATTCCTTCCTTCCTAACAATCTCACGGGTCATTAATGCTCCGTCTTTATCAGTCACCTTTTCAAAATGATCTATAACAGAAAAGTCATAGTTCTCGGGAATAAAATCTTCGCCAATACCTTCTGTAACGTAAGGGTAAATTTCGTTTTTATCTAATTTGCCGGTTTCTTTAAAAGTTTTTAATACAGAACCGTAGGTATCTATTCCCCATATTTTAATAGCAGGATTTTTTTCTTTTAGAAATTTTCCTGTGCCAATAATGGTTCCACCTGTGCCTGCACCAACCACCAAATGCGTGATTTTTCCTTCTGTCTGCTCCCAAATTTCGGGGCCGGTTTGTTCATAATGCGCTTGGCGGTTACTAAGGTTGTCATATTGATTGGCCTTCCAGCTATTGGGCACTTCTTTTACCAGCCGTGATGAAACGGAATAGTAGGAGCGGGGATCTTCTGGATCTACATTGGTGGGGCAAACAATAACCTCTGCTCCAAAAGCTTTTAATGCATCTACTTTTTCTTTGGATTGCTTATCTGTTGTTGTAAAAATACATTTGTATCCTTTGATGATGGCTGCAATGGCAAGGCCCATTCCTGTGTTTCCGCTGGTGCCTTCAATAATGGTTGCTCCTGGTTTCAACACACCTGATTTTTCAGCATCTTCAATCATTTTTAAAGCCATCCTGTCTTTAATGCTGTTGCCAGGATTAAAGGTTTCTACCTTGGCCAGTACTGTGGCGTTAACTCCTTTGGTTACTTTGTTAAGTTTAACTAAAGGAGTGTTACCAATTGCTTCAAGAATATTTTTATAATACATAGTAATGCGAATATGAAATGATCAACCTTTTGCTGGTTGTTGTTAACAGGAAAATTCTGATGTGATTACGCTTCTTTCACCAAAGCAGGAAAACGCCATTTAGCAATTGAATAAGCACCAAAAAGGACAAGGTTGTAAAATAAATCGCCCATTAAGGTTCCTCCAAAGAAAGGCAGTGCTTGTATGTAACACTGCATGAGTCCGCTTGTTGTAAGTGGATACATTCCTGTTCCTATCCAATGGCCGAAGTTGGTTACAAAGAAGAAAAGTAAGGAGCCTACCAAAGAGCAAACCATTACAGTTTGTCGTTGTACACGTTTTCGGAGGTAAAATCCCAGTGAGGTAATCATAGCAAAACTGCCATAAACCCAAAGCATGCTGCTATGAAACCCAGATCCGTTAATAAGCTGAAGGAAGATGTCGCTTAAAAGCATTGCAGCTAACGGAATTAAAAATGCTTGTTTTTTGTCTTTAATATATGTTCCTCCAAAAAGGGCCATTGCACCTATGGGGGTAAAATTTAAGGGATGAGGCAACACACGGCTTACCGCTGCTGCAACAATAGCAATGGTTACAAATTTTGTTTTGTTATCTTTTATAAATGCTAACATCTTATGATGATTTAATGGTTTGCAAATATACAGTTATCTCTCCTTATATAAAACTCAGTTGTTGTTTTAACAGGATCCATTCATGGGTAAAGAAGTATTCAAAATTGTTTGTGCATTTACCTCGCTTCTGTAAAATAAGAAAGGCTGCTTTCCGAAGAAGGCAGCCTTTCTTTTAGAAAAAGTATTGTTATTGTTTTACAAACTTGCTGGTAGAAGCACCATTTCCGTTGTTAACGGTAACAGTATAAACTCCTGCTGCAAATGCGTTTGTTGGTATTGAAACCTTGTTGCTACCTGTATTAGAAGTAACAACTGATTGATGCATTACGCGTCCTGTAACATCGTTAATAGTAATGTTCATTACAGTAGCTTTTTTCGTATTCACTGTAAAGTTTAATTTGTCTTTTACAGGAACAGGATACAGACTTGAAATGCTAAAGTTAGAATTGTTTAATTCTTCAAAACCAACTAAACAAGCAGGATCTAATGGATCAGCGATTAATGCCATTAATGATTGTCCGCTTTCAGTACATGACGGATCTAAAACAAGATCTTGTAAAAACACTGGGTTAGGCGCTATTTCAGTTGCATTTCCAAATACTACTGGAGTCCAGTAATACACTCCGTAAGGAGCACCTGCAGTACCGATGAAGGCTCCGTCATTAACTAATTTTCTGGTGCTGGTTGCAGGCACTGGGCTTTGAATTGCGTAACTGGTAACAAAAGAAGGATCGTTTAATGGATCTGTGCTTCCGGTGATATCAGCAGTGGTGATAACCCATCCCATTCCACTGTATTGTCCTGTGTTAGATGAAATAGCTCCTGTAGCTGTTACGCTAATAGAGTCACCGTCACAAATGGTATCGTTGGTTTGAGAAAGTATTCCTGTAGTAATGCTTGCATCGGTACAAGTAATGGTTTGTTGTTGTGTGATTTTTAAACAAAACTCTCCTGATGAAACGGCTCCGTTGAAAGAAAATCCGTCAACCATTAAGTAGTATGTTGTACCAACAGTAGTTCCAAAGCTAAAGCCAGCAGGATAGGTTGTTGAAGTAGCACTTGGTCCGTCTTCATTACATTTGATAGGGCTAAGGTTGCTGCAAGAACCACTGTAAAGACTAAATTGGGTATCACCATCATCAATATAGTTGGTTACACCGGCACAATTAGAGCTTTCAACAAAATAATTGTTACCATCACCTGTGAAAGCGAACCAAACGTTATTGTTTAATTCTGGACCTGTACCTGTACCGTCAGGCTCACCATAACAATCCCAACCTACAAGAGGGTCAGTAGCGCTAACAGTTGCTGCTGAGTTATCGTAAGGGCCAAGTGTTTGCACTGCTCCAATAGCTTGTCCAAAACCACTGTTAATGTCTGTAGCGCCAATGCACTCGTCAAAAGTAGCTCCACTGCCTCCGGCAGCTTCTGTAATCATTATTTTGTCTATTCCTAAAATAAACATATCAGTAGCAGTATGATGTATAGCAATGTAAACTAATTGACCTGCATAAGAAGTATCAATGCTTACGGTACGGGTTTTCCAAATCGTATCCAGTGCTGGTGCATTATCTGCTAGTGTGAAAATAGCTGGACTGGTGAAATTAATGGATGAGTCACCTGTGGTAGTTAATTTTACCTCGTAACCGTCTTTAAAAGCAGGGTCATATACTCTATCTTTCCAACTCAAAATTGCTCCGCTTGCAGGAATGGTAATAGGCCCTAAGATTGCCCAATTATCTGCTTGTCCTGCCGGGGTAAAATAAGAGTTTGCTAACAAGAATAAAGCGGTATCTACATCACCTTGAGAGGCATCTAAATCAGCCGCTGCAGTGGAAAAATAAGATTCAAAGGATGGAGTTTGTATTGAGTTTACATT
>JAYTNW010000345.1:0-4199 GCA_043748115.1 Bacteroidota bacterium
AAATAACCACTTCGACCATTATGTTTTTGGGCACAGGCATTTACCAATTGACATGAAAGTTGGCAACAGCCATTACGTCAATCTGGGCGACTGGATTAAGTATTTTACCTATGCAGAATGGGATGGAGAACAGCTGGTGCTTAAAAAATTCCAGCCTTAAGCTCGCTTCATATTTGAGTTAAAAACATTTCTGCCAGCATACACCGTGCACCTCCTCCTCCAATGGTTTCTATAGTTGAAAGGTCAGCATATAAAATTGAAGTATGCCTTTTTATTGCTGCAATTTGCGGTAGAGTTAAAACATCATAAGCCCGGGTTGACATGATCAAGTAAAAATCTCCGTTTGTGTTTTGCAATTGAAGAAGGTTGCCGGCAAAATTATTTACTTGCTCTAAACTAATTAGAATAATTTCATACCCTTCTTCCTCAAGTGAAGAGATGACAACCTTTCTTTCATTCTTATTGCTGATGCTATCAGCACAAACAACAGCAAATCCATTGCCCAACGCCATCATTACGTTGGTGTGATAAATGGTTCTGTTGGCATCATCAAAAGCTGAAAACAAAACCGGTTTTAGGTTCATCTTTTCTGCAAAATCAAAAACCAATACCTGCGAAGTTCGTGGTGAAAGTGCAGCATAAACCTTCCCTCCTTTTCTGTCAACAACCATGCTGCCTGTACCTTCAAGAAAAATATTTTGATCTTCAAAACTACTCCAGTCAAAAATGCGGGTAACCTTAAAATTGCCTTTGATCAGATCAATAAGCTCTGGTCTTTTTTCCGCCCTTCTGTTGTGGGTTAACATCGGATAAATAAAAACAGAGCCCTCATCATGCGTGCTGAACCAGTTATTTAAAAAAACAGCATCAGGCTTCTCTGGCAAAAGGGTATCGTATAAACAAACTACGTTAATGCCTGCATTAATTATTTTTTGTCTTAAATCATCAAATTCTTTTTCTGCTTTTTCACTCGTTCCCGCCACCATTAAATCATTCTCATTCTGCTGAAAATAATTGGTGACTGCCGTTTGGGTATTAAATCCAAAACACTTCGGCTTAAGCATAAAGACACCCGTTGCAAAGCTCAACTTAATCGAATTTTAAGATGAAATTTTCACAACCAGTTCAGCAAGGCGAGTTGAGTATCCCATTTCATTATCATACCACCCTACCACTTTTACCATATTACCTAAAACAGAGGTTAGTTGTGAGTCAAAAACACAAGAATGGGTGTTTCCGATTACATCCACCGAAACAATTGGATCAGTGGTGTATTCCACAATCCCTTTCATGAAGGTTTCGCTTGCAAGCCTAAATTTTTCATTGATGGCTTCAACATCAGCATCTTTCTTGAGAATACACGTAATGTCTGTTAACGATCCATCAATTACCGGAACCCTTATTCCTGCACCACCAATTCGGCCTTTCATTTCAGGAAAAATATCAGTGATGGCTTTTGCGGCTCCTGTGGTGGTAGGTATAATGGATTGCGCAGCTGCACGGGCGCGTCTTAGGTCTTTGTGTGGAGCATCATGTATATTCTGATCACCAGTGTAGGAATGCACAGTGGTGATGTAGGCAGTTTCAATACCCCAATTATCGTTTAATATTTTAAGCATGGGTGCTGCATTGTTGGTGGTGCAACTCGCATTTGAAATAATTTTTTCACTGCCGTCCAAAATATGTTCATTAACACCCAACACAACCGACTTCAAATCTCCCGTTCCAGGAGCCGAAATAACAACTTTTTTTGCTCCTGCCACAAGATGAGACTGTGCTGCTTCTGCTTTGGTAAAGCGACCGGTGGACTCTATCACAACATCTACCTCCAATTTTTTCCATGGCAATTGTGCCGGATCCTTCTCGGCAAACACGGGCACCACAATTCCATTAACCGATATTCCATTTTCAGCAGGTTTTACATCAGCATCAAATCGCCTGTGTACGCTGTCATATTTAAGCAAATGGGCTAATGTTGCCGGGTCAGCTAAATCATTAATAGCAACCACCTGGATGGTACTGTTTAAAATTAGTTTCTTAAAAACCGTTCGGCCAATGCGGCCAAATCCGTTAATAGCTACTTTAATCATAATAATTATGGTAACGTGTTTTTAAAATAAGAAGATGGGTGTGCTAAAAAGTAGGCAAACGTATTGCCTTGTTTTGTTGGTTGCATTAAAACCGCAAATCAGAACAAATGTTTTTCCGCATGATAGGATGAGCGCACTAACGGGCCACTCTCTACATATTTAAAACCCATTTCAAGAGCGGTCTTTTTATATTCAGCAAACTTTTCAGGAGTAATAAACTCAGCTATGGGCATGTGGTTTTTTGTAGGTTGCAGATATTGACCTAAGGTAAGTATTTGCACTCCATTATTAAGCAGGTCATTCATTGTTTCAAGCACTTCATCGTGGGTTTCTCCCAATCCCAACATCACGCCCGATTTTGTTCTCACGCCTGAGGCACTAATTATCTTTAACGCTTCCAAACTCCTGTCATATTTTGCTTGCACTCTAACTTGTTTTGTCAATCGCCTCACTGTTTCCAGGTTGTGCGAAATTACTTCGGGCCGCTCATCAATCACTCGCTGCAAGTTAGGCCATATTCCGGCAAAATCAGGTATGAGTGTTTCCATGGTGGTGCCAGGAGAAACTGCTCTCACTGCTCTAATGGTTTCAGCCCAAATAATGGAGCCACCATCTTTAAGATCGTCCCTGTCCACACTGGTGAGCACACAATGCTTTACATTCATGAGCTTTACCGACTCTGCCACACGTTGTGGTTCATTCGTATCCACTGCACTTGGCCGGCCAGTGGCTACAGCGCAAAATTGGCACGATCGTGTACACACATTGCCTAATATCATAAAAGTAGCAGTGCCCGCACCCCAACACTCGCCCATGTTAGGGCAGTTGCCGCTTTCGCAAATGGTGTGTAGTTTATAATTATCTACTAAACCTCTTACCTTTTTATATTCTTCGCCAATAGGCAGCTTAACTTTTAACCACTCAGGTTTTTTATAGAGCCTTTCTTTTGCTGTATTCAATTCTGACATAGGCAACAAAATTAATCATTTTAAACAAGGCAGACCGACAACATAAAATTCTCGTTTCAACATACCAAATGGACTGTCTAAAGCCATAGCTTTGCCTTCGCATTAAAAATCTTCTTTATCTTCGTTTAAACGTTTAAGATTATGATTATCATCCGTAAAATTTTCATTTGGCTTTTAGTGCTTGTAGCCGTTGGCACTGTACTTTATTTTTTAGCAAGCAACTACACCTATAGCGAAGGTACGCGCACCGGTTACTTGGTTAAGTTTTCCCGCAAAGGTTATATGTTTAAAACCTATGAAGGTGAGCTAAACCTTGGTGGCATGAATGCACAAAACAATTCAGTGCTCAACAATCTTTGGGATTTTTCAGTAAGTTCTTCAAATCAGGCAGCTATTGATAGCCTTAAAAAATATGAAGGGCATACCATAAAAGTGTATTACACACAGCCTCTCAAAAAATTCTTTTGGCAGGGCGAAACAGAATACTTTGTAAACAAGGTCGAAAACCTGAAATAACTTCAGCTTCTTTTCAATAATTGGAGAGAAACAAGGACCGATCTCGGATCAGGCTACAACCATATTTTCTTTTACCGCTCTCACCGCTTTTACAAAGTCATCAAAAAGGTAACGAGCATCATTAGGCCCTGGTGCTGCCTCAGGGTGATATTGCACCGAAAAAGCTTTTTTCTCTTTTACCCTGATACCTTCAATGCTGTTATCGTTTAAGTTACGGTGCGTTACTTCAATCAAAGAATTATTTAAAACATCCTCCAATATTACCGAAAAGCCATGATTTTGCGAGGTCACTTCAGCATGGCCCGTCACTAAATTTTTTACTGGATGATTAATGCCCCTATGGCCATTAAACATTTTATACGTTTTAACCCCGCAAGCTTCCGCTAACATTTGGTGTCCCAGGCAAATGCCCATTATGGCTTTATCTGCAGCTAAAATTCTTTTTACTGTTTCCACCACTTCAGGCATCACGGCCGGGTCACCGGGCCCGTTAGAGATTAAATAGCCTTGCGGGTTAAACTGTTCCATCACCTCAAAGGAGGCATTTACAGGAAATACCTTAACATAGCATCCTCGATCTGCTAAACAACGTAAAGTGTTTTCCTTAACACCCAAATCCATTACT
>JAYTNW010000346.1:0-2786 GCA_043748115.1 Bacteroidota bacterium
GCGGCTTGCTGGTCAATAATCCACATTTCATCCCGCAAGCCTACGGCAATATAATTTAAAAACAACTGCATGTAACTGGCCACATCAGCAGCCGTTTCATGAATAAGCACTTCCTGCTTCATCACCTCGCCAGATGGCGCTTCGGTGCGGGCTATTTCATACAATTTTTCCCAATGGCGCACAGGCGCACCATCACGCCCTGCCTCCTGGTTTTGTTGTATCTTAAATGGGTTGTAGCTGGTGTTTACTTTCACCTGTGGCTGAACAGGAATGTCATTCATCTTAGACAGCGGAACAGTAAATACTCTCTCTTGATCGAAATCAAGCGTAGGGGCAATGCTAAAACGCCCCAACGCTCTTTTAACTGAAGACCGGAGAATTGCGTAAATAGATTTTTCGTCCTCTAACTTAATCTCTGTTTTGGTAGGATGTATGTTCACATCCATTTTAGAAGGATCAATTTTTAAAAACAAGAAGTAAGAGGCATAACTTCCCTGCGGCAACAACTCATCAAAGGCGGCATTTACAGCATGGTTCAAAAACGCATCGCGGATATAACGGTCATTCACAAAAAAATACTGCTCACCCCTTATTTTTTTAGCAAATTCCGGTTTCCCTACAAATCCCGTTATGGTAGTAATTGTTGTTTCTTCTTCAACAGGCACCAGTCGTTCATTGTAATTACCCCCAAATACGTGACAAATACGCTGGCGCTGGTTGCTCACAGCAAGATTATAAACCTCATGTCCGTTATGGTGCAAAGTAAATCCAATGTGAGGACGTGGAATGGCTACTCTCAAAAACTCATCCATTACATGTCTTGCTTCCACAGAGTGCGACTTCAAAAAATTTCTGCGCGCAGGCACATTAAAAAAAATATTTTTTACAGAGATGGAGGTACCCACTGGAGTCACACATGCCTCCTGGCTTACAAAAGTTGACCCTTCAATCACAATGCATGTACCGGTTTCATCTTCGGGTTTTCTTGTTTTCAACTCAACCTGCGCTATTGCCGCCACCGAGGCCATGGCTTCTCCGCGAAAACCCATTGTGCGAAGGGCGTAAAGATCTTCGGGCTTTCGTAATTTAGAGGTGGCATAACGCTCAAAACACAAACGCGCATCGGTTTCGCTCATGCCACTGCCGTTATCAATAATACGTATTAGGTTTTTGCCACCATCATTAATCAGCACCTGTATATGGGTGGCACTGGCATCTACGGCATTTTCCATCAACTCCTTTATTACCGAGGATGGCCTTAAAATTACTTCTCCGGCAGCTATTTGGTTAGCCACAGCGTCAGGCAAAAGTTGAATAACATCAGGCATGATGCAAAAATAAGCAAAGTTTAAGGTATGTCGCTAGCATGTGATAAAGGAATGGTGCAATTTCCTTTTAAGTCATCAAGGATTTGTCGCCATTAGCGCCTTATGGCAGTAGCTTGGCTTTGATTTCGGGCAAAAAAAAAATCACCATCTCGTTGATGGTGAAATTTTTAAAGTATAACCCTAAAACCAAATCCTGTTTTAAAACTCAGATGCTGGATGTCTTACGGGGCAACCTCACCTGAAAACCAACCTAAAACTTAAATTTTTCTGTTTTTCAGATTCAGTACCGGCTGCCTTACAGGGCAGCCGGCTGAATCAATGTTGAAAAACTAACCTAAAACCAAACTATCTTTTTTAAAATTTATTTCTGAATGTTGATACAGCTAATTTAACGTCATTAAAAAGTGAAAGGTGCATCATTTGACCCTGTTTATCTACATTGTAAGGTTATATGAAAAAAATGGCGAAAACAAATGACTTTAGCTCTGAAGCCTAAATAAAGAAAGGCTAATTTCCATGTAAGAAACAAACCTTTTATTGCCTTCCATGTTGTAAATTTGCAAAAAGTAAGACCAGAAGAATGAATACTGACAATTTGTTGCCGCTAAATTCGATTGAAGAAGCGCTGGAAGACATAAAAAAAGGCAAAGCGGTGATAGTTGTAGATGATGCCGACCGTGAAAACGAAGGTGATTTTATAACAGCTGCACGTAATGCCACACCGGAGATGATTAATTTTATGGCAAGTCATGGACGAGGACTTATTTGTGCCACCTTAACAGAGCAGAGATGTGATGAGCTTAAACTCAACATGATGGTTGACACCAACACCTCATCACATGAAACGCCATTTACTGTTTCCGTTGATTTAAAAGGTTACGGATGCACCACAGGCATTTCAGCTTCTGATCGCTCAAAAACGGTAAAAGCGTTAATAAATCCTGATATTAAACCAGAAGAGTTAGGAAGGCCAGGGCACATATTTCCTTTAAAAAGTAAAAATGGCGGAGTGCTGCGAAGGGCAGGTCATACCGAAGCTGGTGTTGATCTTGCGAGCCTTGCAGGTTTTGAACCGGCTGGTGTGTTAGTGGAAATAATGAATGAAGATGGAACCATGGCACGACTGCCTGACCTTGTTAAAATTGCACATCGTTTCGACCTTAAAATTATTTCCATTGAAGACCTTATCTCGTATCGCTTAAAAACAGAAAGCCTCATTGCGCGTGAGGTGGATGTAAAAATGCCAACCATACACGGCAATTTTGATCTTGTGGCCTACCGACAAATTACCACTGGCCAAGAGCACCTAGCCTTAGTAAAAGGCAAGTGGGCTGCTGATGAACCTATATTGGTTAGGGTACATTCCTCTTGTCTCACAGGAGATATTTTTGGATCGTGTCGTTGCGATTGTGGCCCTCAATTGCATAAAGCAATGGAGTTGATTGAAAAAGAAGGTAA
>JAYTNW010000347.1:0-6420 GCA_043748115.1 Bacteroidota bacterium
GAAATAACGATTTACAGTGAAAAAAATTATAAGCTCACCTGACAAAGTATAACATCTTCAAAAACATTTTTGCTGCATAGCCAGTCCTTTAAAACGCCCGTGGTGGTGAAACCTGCACGCTGAAAAAGCACTACACTTTTTTTGTTAGAGGCTTGTATGTAACAATATAATTGGTGCATATTTAACACATCATGTGCGAATTGCATTAGGCACTTTAAACTTTCCAAAGCATATCCTTTGCTCCTTTCTTTTTCATCGCCAATTAAAATACCTACGCCTGCCCTTCTGTGTACGGGCTCAAACTGGTAAAGGTCAATAAAACCTATTGCCTTTTTATCATGATTCATGGCAATAACAAAACGCTGCTGCCTTGTGGTATGAATATCATTTCGATCCTGCTGGATAAATTCCTGAATCGTGTATTTGGAAAATGGTTTTGTGGTATCACTTAGCAGCCAATAATCCGTATGGTTTTCCCATTGGTACATTAAGGGCATATCTTCAGGCTCACATGCACGTAGCAAAATATTTTCGCTTTTAAGCATCAGGTTTTAATTATACTGTTTTCAATTACACGGATAAAGAATGTCATTTTCTAAATCTCTCACTAATTTTTGCAGTTGCAACTTGGCGAAAAATAAATTGTAGTGTAAGGCAGCAGGTCATGGACACGCTTCTGTTGTTCGCTATTGAATAATATGCCTCTCAGCTCTACCTTTTTAAGGGTGCCTATGTTTTTGATTTCCTCAGGTATGTCACCCAATTCATTGTCCCAAAGGCTAAGCTCTTCGAGGTTAATTAACAAGCCAATTTCCACTGGCAAACTCTCAATTAAGTTTCTGTTAAGCTCAAGAATTTGTAAGTTCTTTAAATTACCAATACATGTTGGCAGCGCTGTTAATTTATTGTTGTTAATGTACAACCTCTGCAAATTGGGCAAACTACAGATCAATTCCGGTAATTGCTCTATGTTGTTTCTACTAATGTTAAGCTCCCTCAATTGTTTAAACTGTAACACTTCTGCAGGAAATTCTTTTAGTTTTTTCTTGGACAAATCAAGCCGATAAACAGAATCAGGATTTTGAGATGCCTCGTAAATGCCTTTAAAAATTTTACAGGTGTCTAACACAGATGCATCCCAGGACTCCTGGGCAAACAGCACAGAACTTCTTATTAAAAAAAGAAAAAGGAGACCATATCGCATTACTAAAATCTTATTCTTCGGTTTTCTAAAGTGATTAAGGTGATTAACGATGTAAAAGAAGATCATTTAGCTGAGTGCCTGCTTCTACATCCACACAAAGTTAAACGGAAAAATCAAACAAATAGTTTAAGTGCTGTGGCCTTGTCTTTATGCATAGCAGCCACCAGTTCATCCGCACCACTAAATTTTAGCTCAGGTCTTATATATTTCACGAACTGAATGGTTAGTGTCTCGCCATAAATTTCATCATTGAAATCAAAAATATGTATTTCAATAGAGCGAAGGCCGTTATCAAATGTGGGCCTGTTGCCAATACTCATCACTCCATTTAAAACACGCTCCTTCCATATTGCCCGCGCAGCATACACTCCATTGGCTGGAATAAGTTTGTAATCCTCGGCTACCTCTACGTTTGCAGTTGGAAAACCTAGTGTTCGGCCTATTTGTTTTCCTTTAATCACTTTTCCGCTCACGGAATACTCGTATCCTAAAAAATCATGTGCCGTAGTTACATCTCCGGACAAGAGAGCGTTTCGAATTTTAGTAGAGCTGACAGCAACATTATTAACATCCTGCTCAGCAATGCGCTCCACTTCAAAATCATAAACTGGTGCCAATTCCTCAAGGTCTTCAAAGGAGCCTTCACGATTACGCCCGAAATGATGGTCGTACCCTATCACCAATTTTTTTACCCCTAATTTGTTAACCAGAATATCACGCACAAACTCTGTTGAGCTCTTCCTCGAAAAATCTTTTGAAAAAGGATGGATGATAAAATGCTGAACCCCTGCTTTTGCCATTAAAGAGGTACGTTCCTTTATGGTGTTTAACAACAGCAACCCATGATCGTCAGGAAATAAAATCATTCGAGGATGAGGAAAAAAAGTAAGCACCACTACTTCCCCGTTCACTTGTCGGGCTATTTCGCGCAACCTGTCAACAATTACCCTGTGGCCTTTATGCACCCCGTCAAAAGTTCCTATGGTTACAACAGCCTTATCAAGCCGTTTAAATTCGTCAATGCTATGGTATATCTCCAAACTATTTTTTCGTGAAACGCTACAAATATAACGGTAAAGATGGTAGGCACTGCTTTCTGCAACAATATACCCCATGCTTCAAACTTTACCATGGAGAGGTTGTTTACAAAAGCAGTTAAATTTATATTTGCACCTTATGTTTAAGTCTTTTCACCCTTCCATAAATGAGCTTCAAACGCCATTAATTATTGCAGGCCCGTGCAGTGCCGAAAGTGAGGAGCAGCTACTGGAAGTGGCCATGCAGATTAAAGCAGCAGGCGCTCATGTAATGCGTGCTGGAGCCTGGAAGCCCAGAACAAGGCCCAATGCCTTCGAGGGTTTTGGCTTAGAAGCATTGACATGGATGCAAAACGTTTCTATTAAAACAGGCATTCCCTTTGTTACCGAAGTGGCCACACCCAACCATGTTGAAATGGTTTTAAAAGCTGGAATAAGCATGGTTTGGATTGGTGCTAGAACAACGGTGAATCCTTTTTTGGTTCAGCAAATTGCTGATGCGCTTAAGGGTAGTGATATGCCAGTGTTTGTTAAAAATCCTGTAAACCCTGACGTAAGTTTATGGCGTGGGGGTATTGAACGTTTTTTGAACAATGGGTTAACGAAGGTTGCCGCCATTCATCGCGGTTTTTCCAGCTATGAAAACAGCGTTTACCGCAACAAGCCCAATTGGGAACTGGCTATAGAACTGCGCAGACAAATGCCGCAATTGCCCATGATTGGCGATCCTTCTCACATTTGTGGCAATACTACACTTATAAAAGAAGTGGCACAAATTGCACTTGACCTGCAGTATAACGGGTTAATGATTGAAGTGCACCCTCACCCCGAAAAAGCTTTGAGCGATGCGCAACAGCAATTAACCCCAGCTGCATTTTGTGATTTAATGAAGCAGCTAATTGTAAGAAAAGCTTCTGCAGAAAATGCATTTGAGTTAAGCAAGCTTGAAGACCTTCGTGATTTTATTGATGAAATTGATGATGCTATTATTGACAAGATTGCAGAAAGGATGAATGTAGCTAGGAAAATTGGTCAGTATAAAAACGAAAACAACATCGCCATTTTGCAGCCCGAACGGTTTCGGGAGATATTGGATACCCGAACTAAAAAAGGAATTTCAAACATGCTCACCAAAGAATTTATTTTGAGGCTTTACAGTTTGATACATGAAGAGTCCATTTTTCAGCAAACAACGCAAATGGATAATTCGGCCAAAATAAAATCAGAAAAAACAAAATAAATGCAGTCGGAAATCAATACGGCAGTGAGGCCTTTTTTCTTCTCCGATGATCTATTAAATCTCAAAAATGAAATAGCTTTTTTATCGTCCGAAAAAAGAAAATTGTTTATACTAACGGACACCAACACCCATCAACAATGTTACCACATACTTGAAGGTGTACTTAATAATCAAGAAGCCGTTCATGTATTAATTATAAAAGCTGGGGAAGAACACAAGAACATAGAAACTGCTGAAAAAATTTGTTTTCAGTTAATAGAAAAAGAAGCAGATAGAAAAAGTGTTCTTATCAACTTGGGAGGTGGTATGGTTACAGATATGGGTGGTTTTGTAGCGTCCATTTTTAAGCGTGGTATTGATTGCATACATGTGCCCACCACGCTGCTCGCCATGACTGATGCAGCCATTGGTGGCAAAACCGCTATCAACATTGGAAAATATAAAAACCAGGTTGGTTCCTTTAGAGAGCCTAAGTCCGTTTTTAACTACCTGCCATTTTTAAATTCACTTGACAAACGTCAACTGCGCAATGGGCTTGCAGAAATGCTTAAACATGGATTAATTGCTGACAGAGAATATTTCTTTGACCTCATGAAATGCAATGAAGATTTTGTTACTAAAAATTTTATTGAGCGCTCAGTTGCGATAAAAATGACGATATCCGATGCTGATCCGTTTGAAACCGGTGCAAGAAAGCTGTTGAACTTCGGACACACTATAGGACATGCTGTTGAATCTTTTTTTCAACATAGCAGCAATCCGCTGTTGCATGGAGAGGCTGTAGCCATTGGTTTGCTTTGTGAAAGCTATATTTCATTTAAACACTGTGGACTAAAACAATCAGAGTTGGAGGAGATAACACAATCCGTACAAAAATATTTCGGTCACCAGCAGCACCATTTTTCATTCTCTGATATTTTACAATTTATGAAAGCAGACAAGAAAAACATCAATGGCAACATCAGCTTTACGCTCCTTAACCGCATTGGAACCGGTTGTTTTAACCAGCATGTTACTGATGCGCTAATTGATGAATCCATTTCCTGGTACTTGAATAAATAATATGGCCATCCAGATATCATTTGATCAAGGCTTTGTTGAGGGAGAGGTAACGGTACCACTTTCAAAAAGTGAAAGCAATAGAATTTTGCTGATAAAAGCACTTGCCGGATTTGATTTTAAAGATGATATTTTTTCTGACTCTGGTGATACCCGCTCTCTTTTAAAAGGGATAATGCATGAAGGCGCTGTTATACACGCTGGCGAAGGCGCTGCCACAGCTAAATTTTTGATGGCTTACTTTGCCTTTACCTGCAAGGATGTAGTAATAACAGGATCAGAAGGGCTGCTAAAACGTCCTATGCAGGACACGGTTGATTTACTTATAGAACTAGGTGCCGATATCCGCTATGAAGACAAGGAGAATTTTTTACCCGTGCGCATTTACGCAGTACCGCTTAAGCCCAAAAGTTTTTTGTTCTGCAATGGAAAACGTTCCTCACAGCACATAAGTGCGGCAATGATGCTGGCTCCGCTTTTAGGCACGGAGCTCACCATTGAAATTACCGGTGAGGCCTTATCTTCATATCCTTACATAGAGCTTACGGCTTCTATCATGCAAAAATTTGGTGCAGATGTAAAACTTCAAGGCAACAAGGTAACTATTGGCAATACTCCATACACCCATTCCAATTGCGTTTCTGGTGGCGACTGGAGTGCTGCATCTTATTTCTATGAGATTGCTGCATTAAGCCAAAGGTCAGAAATACGTATTAAGAATATTGATACGGAAAGTATGCAGGGCGACAAAAAAATCGCATCTATAATGAATCTCTTTGGTGTTGTTACCACCAAGCAGGATAGCGCTATTTTGTTAACCAAAAAGCAACCTACTACCCTCCCCTATTTCACAGATGACTTCATTCACACTCCTGACATTGCATTAACAGTGGCAGCTACGTGTAGCGGATTAAATGTGAAAGCCGATCTGCAAGGCCTTAAGAATTTGGTCATAAAAGAAAGTGATCGCGTTTCTTGCTTTCAGAGAGAAGCTTATAAATTGAACGTTAAAACCGATTTCTGTGATTTTTCGAAATTAAAAATTCTTGAGACCACTCACCTACAACACACTTCGAGAATATTGAAGACCTATAACGACCACCGCATTGCCATGTGTTTAGCGCCTTTAAGTGTAATTGTCCGCGAGATAACGCTGGATCATCCAGAAGTGGTTAATAAATCATTCCCTCTTTACTGGGAAAATTTAGAGCGGCTTGGTTTTAAAATCTCTATGGCCTAATCATTTCTGATACTGATCAGGTGTTAACGCAGCAGGTGACCATTGTTGCAAAAACTGAGCAACTTTTGAAGCACTGTAGCCCTGACCTTCCTCCAAATAGTCCGTTCGCTGTGTGTGAAGTCTTTTTCCTGTGGCATCCAGTATAACAAAAACCGGAAAACCAAAACGCTGAGGGAAGTCAAGCGTTTTCATAACCTCATTGTTTTTGTTTTCCTTACTAAAATTAATATGCTCCACTACAAAATTGGCTGTGAAGAGTGAATCAACGGTGTTGTCCGCGGTCCGGAATGCTTCAAACATTCGGCACCACTTACACCAATTACCGCCTAACATTAAAAACACATGCTTGTTCTCCTTTGAAGCTTTTTTGGTTGCTTCAATAATTTGCTGCCTTGCATCAGCATTATCATGATATATTTTTACCGACTCCTTCTCCTGGGAGTAAACGCTAAAACAGGTAAAGAGAACAACAAGCGTCAGTATTACTTTTTTCATTTTTCTAGTGTTTTAAAGTGTTAAAATTACACATTGCTAACGAACAACTGCACCCGGAATTTTGTTTATTTTTGTCACTATAATTTTTTACAATGAAAAAAGTAATCATCGTATCTGCCTTATTAGTTTTAACGGCTTGTCAGCA
>JAYTNW010000348.1:0-13003 GCA_043748115.1 Bacteroidota bacterium
AAAAACCAAAAAAGTTTCTTAAAAAGCTGTGGAAGGGGTTAAAAGGCTACAACGTTTTTTTCTTCTGGTATTTCCACATTCGTGTTTTGCCTTCCACCAGCCACTCAATGGTTGTGTTAAGCCTGTTGTTGCGTGTAGCTTCCGTTTTTGCTTCTGCTATCCACTCCACATACTCGCGCTTTTGCGATGGGGAAAATCCTTCGAACACAGTTCGTGCTTTTAGGTTTTTGGAAAGCATCTTAACCAAAGCAACTGGCACAACCAATGGTTTTTTGGGCGTAACTTTTTTCTCCACTTTAATGCCTTCCTCGTTTAGCAACATGTGTTGTTTTATAAATCCCACAATGGCTTTTTCCGGTGGCAGATCCTTTAGCGAGGTCATGCGCCCCATATTACCCATAGCATCGCCACCCTGTGCTTTACGTTGGCCTAAAAAATTATCGGGATCATGTATCAGTTTCGATTTCCAAAAACCGCCAACACAATGTTGCTTGAAAGCTGCCATGCCAAACATGGGACCCCTGTATTCAAAACTAGGCATACCCCATTTAATGGTTTCACTTACATCTGGACAAGCTTTGTGGATGATCTGCCTTAGCTTTATTAAAATGGGTTGGGCAAACGGTGCCGCTTTTTCAATGTAAGCATCAACCCTGTCGTCTGTTACCGGCATGTGATGTTAATGGTGTTAAATGCCTTCTAAAATAGATATTATTTTGTCGAAAGACTGTTCATCTTTTACCACGTAATGTTCAGCACCTTTTTGAATCGTTTGCATGGCAACGGCATAGCGCTCCTGACTACTGAGCATAACTACGTGTATATCGGGATAATATTTTTTAAGGGACTTAAGCACCTCCATGCCATTGGCTGCATCTTTTTGGTTGGTGTTGAGGTAGTAGTCCAAAATAATCACATCAGGTTTTTCACCCGCATGTTTTAAACACTCTTCACCGGTATTAAAAGTAAAAACCTGGTGAGGGGTTTTGCGGGTAATATAATCCTTCAATGCCTCTGTTTGAAATGCATCATCATCAACAACAAATACTTTTCGCACTTTACCTAAACTCATAATGTTACTTTTAACTTTCCAAATATAATAAGGTTTTTTTATTGTTTGACCAAAGCACCTAGCTCGTTTTCTGCTATGGTGAGTTCATTGAGTACAACCTCCACTTCAACGGCTATAGTACCTGTGATGTTGTCCCTGCGGCAATCCTCTTCAACTTTTGCCAGCAGCTTTTTTGAATTGCTCATACCCATCATGGTGGCGGTGGATCGGAAACTATGCGCCTGGTTGGCCAGTTCGTTCCAGTTTTGGGTTTGCAGTGCCGTTGTCATTTTTTGACGAAAGCCTACTGCCGATGTGAGAAAAAGGTTGATGTATTTGTTGATCCTGGCCGGATCGTTTTCGCAAAATTTTTTGAGAAAGGTGAGATCGGTAACCGTTTGTTGTTGCATGATGAAAACCTATGAACTTTTTTACGAAGCCAATGTTACAAATTTTTAGTTAGACCATGACGCTACCCGTTTATGTTGTGATAAAACAACCTGTAACGCTGCAGGAGTTAGCCTGTTTGGGAATGATGTTGGATATGAAATTAACCATGTCGCCCAGCAAGTGATAGGTGGCTGGAAAAGTGCATGTGGAAGGCTTATGGCAATGCCCAACATTCCGAAGTGAGGTGTGGTGTGGTGTGTTGGCGAGGATACCTGCATAACCCTTTTTAGATGCAAATCATCCTCAAGTGTTTATTAAAACGTAAGATCCTTCTCCACCTCTTTACCCTCTCTCATCACCTTTACCTTGGTGGTTTCGCCTTTTTTAAATTTGCTGAGGGCTTTCATGTAGCTCATCATATCAGCCACTTTGTTTTCACCAAGTTGAACCACTACATCTCCTTTCAGCAATCCGGCCACCGATGCAGGTTTGCCATCCGTTACTCCGTCAATGCGCATACCGGCTCCTTCAAAAGCATAATCAGGAACTACTCCTAAGGTAACTTTAAATCGGGGAGCATCTTCGTTGTTAGCATCATTGGTTTTACTGAAAGAGAAGCGCGGTAATGCATCTGCATTTTCTATCAACGTTAGCATGTACTCCATAATAGAAATCATGCCTTCGTAATTAATGAGCGGCTCATCATCCGATGGTTTGTGATAATCGCTATGCGTGCCGCTAAAAAAATGCAACACAGGTATGTTGGCTAAATAAAACGAAGTGTGGTCGCTGGGGCCTACGCCCGACTCAGTTGTTTTAATTTTTAAACTAGTGACAGGAATATTTTTCATCACTTCATCCCAGCGAGTGGATGTACCTGTTCCGTTAATAAGCAACACGGGGTCTTCTTTTTTAAGGCGTCCCACCATATCCATGTTAAGCATGTAATTTACCTTGCTCAAATCAATGGTTGGGTTTTTTACGAAATGATTGGAGCCCAGCAATCCTTTCTCTTCACCGGAAAAAGCTATAAAAAGATAGTTGTTGTTTTTAAGTGACGATTGTTTTAAAACAACAGCCAGTTCCATTAAAGCTGCCGTACCGCTTGCATTGTCATCAGCACCATTGTGTATGGCTTTCTCGCCTCGGTAAAGTGACTCATGTCCGCCAAACCCCAAATGATCGTAGTGTGCGCCAATAACCACAGTGTTCTCTGCTTTATTATCTATATACGCTAAAACATTATGTCCAGTGCGCGAAAGTTTTTTAACATCTACCGTTAAATCTACCATTGCTGATGCGCCATCCAAAAATATCTTCATGGCCTTTCCTTTTCCGAAGATTACAGGAATGTTTACCGGGGTAATTTTAGTTTCTGTTTCCTGTGAGGGATCAGTAATATCTTTATTGGTATTAATAAAAACAACCCCTGAGGCACCTGCAGCAATGGCTACATCAATGCGTTTGCGTATATCGGCAAACTCAGCCCATTTGCTGTGAGGATTGTCGCCTTCCGGTGTGGCGTAGTCCATCACAAATATTTTACCGCTAATGTCTTTTAAATCTTTGTAATCATCTCTGCCCATTGAGGGAGCTACTATGCCGGCACCCACCAGCACAGCTTTTCCTTTAACGGTTGCCTCCTGTGCTGAATAAGGCAATGGGTAATAATCAACACCAGGTTTAAGATTGCCACTGTTAATGGTTAATTTATTTTTGGGACCCAGCGCACTGCCAGCAGTGAATGTAAACGATTGCAGATAACCGTCAGTGCCTTTTGCAACCAAGCCAGCCTTTTTAAATTCTTCTGATATATATTGGTAAGAAAGTTTTTCGCCTTCTGTTCCGGTTTCGCGTCCTTCAAATTTATCGCTGGCCAAGGTGGTGATGTGCGAGTGCAATTTTGCTGTAATAACAGCAGGATCTGTTTTAGTTTGCTGTGCATTAATAGTTGCGCTGGCCACTACTAAAAAAGCAATGATTGTTATGTTTTTGAAGGGACTCATATCGTGTAAAGACGTTTAGTTTGAATGGTGATATTTTAATGCTGCAAAAGTAACATTACAGCACTTAACCGATTAATGTAAGAAGGAATAACTGTATGTTTTTTTACGATGCTGCTACAAACACAGCCTCTTTAAAGGCTGCCTTCCACCATGGATTTTAGCTTCACGTAAATTTCGTCCTGCTGCTGCTTGAAATAAGGTTTGGAAAATGAAAAAACAGAACGCATGAAAAAGTTTTTACCCTTTGCTGTTGACCTCGCCACAATAACTGTTTTTATCGAGTCGCCTGTAAACAATACATCGGTGGTACCTGTCATTACATCATTATCAAGATCAAATGCAAAACGCTTATTGGGATCAAAAGCAGTAACAGTTTCTGTCATCACAAAAACCTCTTCGTTTTGCTTTAGCACCAATTTCCATTTACTGCCTACAGTGTTTACGTTGCCACCTACGTTGGTGATGGATTGAAAACCGGGCATCCAGTTTTTCATGAGGCTTGTGTCGTTAAACAAATAAAAAGTTTTTTCAATGGGAGCCTTAATTTCCACCCTGCTTTCGTATTCAATTTGCGGATGAAGTAATCCCATAGCAATAAAGCTGAGGATGACAACAGCAATGCCAATGAGAATATATTTAAGCGCAAGTTTCATGTTAAGTTTGGTTAAGCTGGCGTTGAGCAACGTTGTGGCTAAATGTTCAGTACAATCCTTTTCCTAAAGTTTATACTACTTTTTTCTACTGCTGCCTGAAACCTAGCAATAAATGCACGGTAATTACCACCCCAATATCCACGCAAACACCAAAGGCGCTACAATGGATGCATCACTTTCAATTATAAACTTAGGAGTATCTACATCCAATTTACCCCATGTAATTTTTTCATTGGGAACGGCTCCACTGTAAGAGCCAAAGCTTGTGGTGCTGTCGCTTATCTGGCAGAAATAACTCCAGAAAGGAACATCATGCCACTCTAAATCCTGATACATCATGGGCACTACACAAATAGGAAAATCACCTGCTATTCCACCACCAATTTGAAAAAAGCCAACACCTTTTCCTGATGAATTAGCGCGGTACCATTCGCTTAACCAAACCATGTACTCAATACCACTTTTCATGGTTGATGCCTTCATTTCATTTTTTATAACGTAAGAAGCAAAGATGTTTCCCATGGTGCTGTCCTCCCACCCTGGAACCACAATTGGAATATTTTTTTGTGCAGCTGCCAACATCCAAGAGTCTTTGGGATCAATTTCATAGTATTGTTCAAGCACTCCACTCAGCAACATTTTGTACATATATTCATGCGGAAAATAACGCTCGCCACTATCTTCAGCATCTTTCCACACTTTATGTATATGTTTTTGCAACCTACGGAAGGCTTCCTCCTCAGGAATGCAAGTATCTGTAACACGGTTAAAATGGTTGTCAAGCAAATCACGCTCCTGCTCAGGTGTAAGGTCGCGATAATTAGGCACACGTTTGTATGAATTGTGCGCCACCAAGTTCATAATATCTTCTTCAAGGTTTGCTCCCGTGCAACTGATGATCTGCACTTTATCCGCACGTATCATTTCAGCAAGCGATATTCCCAATTCAGCAGTGCTCATGGCGCCTGCTAGGGTAATCATCATTTTGCCGCCTTCGTCCATATGTGTTACATAACCTTTGGCTGCATCCATCATGGCCGCTGCATTAAAATGGCGGTAATGGTGTTCCATAAATTTTGATATTGCTCCTTTTGACATACGCTATTTGGTATAAAAATCAGTGAGCCGCAAAGGTATGAAAAGATAATTTGTTGACCACGAAATTCACTTCACGTGGTAGGCTGTTAAATCCAAATAACAACTTTTAGTCTGCTACCTGTTTCACGTCCACATAAAACAAATCATCACGGACTTTGATTGTGTTTGAGGATGACTTTTCGAAAGGGAATGTTTGCCACTCTGCAGTGGGCAACAACCTCACTTGTTTTTTATTTACCGTTACCTCTATTGGCATGTTAAAGCCAGTTACCACGTTTTGCCAGCGATAGTTGATGGTCTTTTTTTCTTTATCAAGGCTGTACGCAAAAAGAGGAACATCCGTGGTTCGTAAATACTGGTCGAAAATACTACTGAAGTTAATCCCAGCTTTTGAAGAAATATATTTCTCAATATCAGCAGTGGTAACAGTTTGCAATGCAAAATCACGCTGTAGTCCAAAAACAATCTCAAACCAAAGGCTATCGTTATTCACACAACTTCTAAGCGTGTTTAGCAATACGCTACCTTTAGGATACATGTCTCCGCTGCCTTCTTTGTTTACACCATAAGGGCCTATCACTGGCCTATCATTACTAATTTTCTTTTTTTGCGAGTTTACATAGGCCTGAGCTATTTCTTTACCATGCACACATTCCACATAAAGTACCTCTGCATAGCTTCCAAAACCCTCATGAACCCACATGTCAGCAATGTCTTTGGTGGTGATGTTGTTCCCCCACCATTCATGCGCTGTTTCATGAATGATGATGTAATCAAATTTTAATCCGATCTGGGAATAGTCAAGTCCTGCATAGGCGGTTTTGTAATCGTTACCATAGGCAATACAACTTTGGTGTTCCATGCCGAGGTAGGGGCTTTCCACCAGTTTATATCCATCACGGTAAAACGGGTATTTACCAAAATATTTTTCGAAACAGGATAGCATTGGTTTTACTTGTTCAAATTGCTTTTTTGCTTTGCTGAGGTTTGTTGGTTTTACATAATAATCAAGCGTGAGTGTGTCTGAACCGCTGGCATAAACATCATTGAAATGAGCAAATACGCCAATGTTAAGTGTTACATTGTAACTGTTAATGGGATAGCTGACAAACCAATGATATTGGGTTTTACCCCCATTGACAGGTGTTACTGCGCGTAACCGCCCATTGGATACGTCCATTAGTGCAGCAGGCACTGTAACTTTTATGGACATGCTGTCGGGTTCATCACTTTGATGGTCTTTACAAGGCCACCACAGGCTGGCACCTTCTCCTTGGCAGGCAACAACTACCCACGGTTGGCTGTTTTCATCTTTAGTCCATTTAAAACCCCCATCCCAAGGCAAGCGTTTACCGGTTCGTGGTGTGCCGTGGTAAAAAATAACTACACTGTGTTTTTCATCGGCTAAAACTTCATGCGGCATGGAAATAATTACAGCGTGACCGTCACGCAAGTAGGTGCATTTATTTATACCTGACATTACAGAGTCAATAACCATGTTGCTTTCAAGGTCAACCTGTAATGTTTTAAAATTACTAGCGGCTTTAAAATAAATGGAGTTGCTGCCTGAAATAGATTCTTTATTAATATCCACGTCAACATCCAAATCATAAAACGTTACATCGTAACAAGAGCGCTGAATGTTTAATGTGCCCCTTAGCGAGTCAGCATGAGAAAATGTGCTTGCATATGTTGAGAACAATTGCGCCTGCATTGAACATGGCAAACTCAAGAGGTATGCAAGAAATATATAAGAGTGCTTAATCATATTGTTAAATATTACTGTGGCTAAAATAGCCTGCAAATGCACAATTGGTAGTTAATTTTTCACTAAAGATGCTGAGAATGGAAATAATTCCCCAATAATCAACACTGATTGCGCAAGAAAAGCATTAAGATGGCTGGCATACTATTTTCTAAATTAATGTTAAAAGGTTTTAGGTTCATACATATATAGTTTTTTCATTAGGGTTAGTGTAAAAAGGCTTCTGCAACGAGCAGAAGCCTTTTTTAATGGTCAAAATTTTACAGGCTGTTTAAAAACCCCATCAGGCTAAAATTTTTAAAAATGGCAGTGGTTATTAACAATCTTTAAAAAACATTTTAGACGACTTACAGAGGTAGAATTACAAAAATGGGCTTGAAAAACCTTTTGAGTTATTAACAACTTAAACTTTTGGTACGCCATTTGAATTATAGGTAGTAACAAACAAAAATTTAACAAACTTAAATACTGAATAATATGAGAAGCAAGGTAAATCGTAAATCAAAAAAAGCATCAGCAGTAGCTACTTCGTCAAAAGCGATTTTAGCCTTCTTACGGGACTTATTTGCTGATGATTTGCAAGCATTGGCCGGCCACAAAAAATTAGCTTAGGTACTTTAATTTAAGCGTTAAAACCTCGCAGAGCTACAGTTGTAGTTTTGCGAGGTTTTTTTTGTTGTGTTAGGTGAACAGTAAAGTATAGAGTAGCGAATAATTGCTTTTAAAAAGAATGGTTGCAGAGCAGTATAATTAACACACGGGACTTTAATGTTATTGTTTTTTGTATTCAGTTTTAGAAGCTTGATGGTAAGTGATGCCAGTGATTTTATACGTTTTAAAATTAATGCTTGCCTGTGCCACCAAGCCTAGTTTACTAAACCCGATACTGCTTTAAGCCAATGTGCGTAAGGTTGCCGTGCAAAAAAAAGCAGTAGCGGGACCGGAGCTGCGACAACGCCAAGTGGTTTGTTTTCGCCAAAAAACGAAAAAGCCCCAACCCAAAGGTTGAGGCCTGTTAAAATTTTTTAACGTTTTATTTGTTGGCTAACTTAATGTATTGCTCAATGGCCATGGTCATGCTAGGTGCTGCGGGTACAGGAGCCTGCACATCTAACTTTAGCTTGGCATCAACAACGGTTTGTGCTGTGGTTGCGCCAAAGGCAGCTATGCGTGTGGCGCCTTGTTTAAATTTCGGGAAGTTTTTAATAAGCGAGGTAACCCCAGATGGGCTGAAAAAAACGATCATATCATAGTTGTCCACTTGGAGGTCGGAGAGGTCGCTGCTTACCGTGCGGTAAATGGCGGCTTTGGTAAAATCAATTTCGTGTTCATTAAGCGTGTCGGCAATGTCGGGATTAAGCACATCGCTACAGGGCAATAAAAACTTTTCTTTTTTATGTTTTTTAACCACGTCCATTAAATCGTTAATGCTGTGCTTACCATAAAAAATTTTGCGTTTGCGATAGGTGATGTATTTCTGCAAATAAAAAGCGGTTGATTCTGATACACAGAAAAATTTTATTTCGTCAAAAGTGGTGAAGCGCATTTCGGCTGCCATGCGAAAGTAATGATCGGCCGCTTGGCGGCTTAATAAAATAACGGCTTGGAATTCGGCAACGTTTACCCTGTCCTTTCTAAAATCTTTGGCCGGTATGCCTTCAATTTGTATAAAAGGGCGGAAATCTATTTTAACATTAAACTTTTTGGCCAAATCGAAATACGGATTTTTATCCGTTTCCGGTTTGGGTTGCGTTACAAGTATATTTTTAACCTTTTGGTTTACGGCCATGCTTTAAAATAAATATGGTCAAACTTTTAACTTAACGTGTTGCTGTTTTTATAATGAGCAGCAAGGGTGCAATTTCAAGGGTGCAAAAGTATAAAAATAAATAATACAATGAGAACCTTGGTAATGATGAAGAGATTACCACAGCCCTGTAAAGTAAATAGGCAAATGCTCCCAGTATAATGACCACACATGCATGGATGAGGTACGTGCTATAACCCGTTGATAAAAATACCAAACACGTAAGTAAAGGCACCAGTACCATGCCCAGCATGTTATTGGTTAAAAAAATTGAGAAGATGTAAATGGAAACAGGTTTTTCAATTTCGAAAATGTTGCTGAGTATTTTCAGCAAAAGCATTTTAACGGAAAAAAATACGGCCGTTACAAACGCAAAAAAGAAGAAGCGTAAAATACCGGTGTTAAAAACTGGGTGATCCCAGTTAAATTTTACACTCATGTAATACAGGAACAAGCCGGCAGTGCCGTAAAATGTAATGTTGAGAAGAATGGATGCACGCTGCACCAAAATGTTTTCATCACGCACCACTTGGTTGGTTACTGCTAAACTGTAAAAGGCGTTAAAGAGTTGTGTAAATATTTTACTGTAAAAAACTTTGATCACTGTGATACCTGCCACCACCAGCACCAGCACTATTGTAAACCAATCAGGCACTGATGCCTGCTTAAGCTGTGGAGCTTGTGAGGTGGGCTGCAGTTGGTGCGTTTTAAAATAGGGCGATGAATTGCTCCATGTTTTTTCACCGATGGCCTGTTCCTCACTGTCATCGTCAGCAAAGCGGAATGCAGAGGTATCGGTTACTGCAGCACTGTCGGTAATGGCAACCATACTGCTGTCGCCTTGTGCTGTTTTAAAATCAATGGTATAGGTGTTTACGCGCTGGCTATCTGCAGCCACTTGTAAAAGCAGTGGCTTTTTTTTAATTACCGCTTGCCGTTGTGTTGCTGCCTGGGTGATTTTGTTTTCTTGTTCAACCCTCTCAGTCTGTTTTTGAGAATTAATAAACGGAGCAAATGGCAATTTATCACCGCTCTTGCGAGAAGAGTCAGGAGGTAGAAATTGTGTTGCTTCGGACATGGTGATAGACTTCAAAAATAATGAAGGTTGCAAAAGAGTTTTGTGCCGGGCCTATAAATTATAAACAGTGCGGTATGATTTTGTTCGTTATAGCACACTGCATTATATCCTGAAATTTCGGGAAATGTTAAAGCTGAATTTAATACCTCCATCCTTCCATGAATCGGTGGTGTAAGGAATAAATTCGTTCTCAATAATTCCGGCTGAGTTGGTGAACATGAGAGAAAAAACATGCCCTCCGGTTTCTATTTCAAAACCTAATCCGAGGGGGTTGTAATAGCTGTCGGATCTGTCAATACGATACGTGCTGAAGTTGTAAAAATAATCGGCAATAAGGCACATGCTTCTTGTAACTCTTACACGTGCAGCACCGCCCAATGAAAAAATATCGTTCTCATCCTGCACATCAAACACATAATTGCGGTGAACCAGCGATGGTAACAAAGCAACAGAAATGCGGGAATTGAATTTGCGTGCTATAATTAACTGAGCCGTGTAAGCGAGCCTGCGTGTGGTTTTATCATAAATACCCGCATTGTCTTTTTGTGGGGTGAGGGCTGCGTTACCAAAAAAAGTAAGTGCGAGCGGCATTTTATTATCTGTGGTTTGTTTTAAAATGCGGTACTTAACCAACCCTTCCAGGTTCTCTTTTATTTTGCTGCGCGAAAAACCAACGGTTAAGTCATTGGTGATCCCGTATTCAAATGCTATACGAATATCAGTAGATGCATCTAACCCGTAGAGCGAGTGTGAAGCGCTTTTGCCATCAGTATATTTTCCAATGTTACCGAAGCGGTGGCCTACCCTAAAATCGAGCGTGCGCTTGTAAACGGTTTCATTCGTTTGTGCATTAATAAGTTTAGTGGTTTTAAATGTAGCGCTAACAGTTTCATGCACTGGGGTGCTGTCCCCCATGGCAATTTTTAACAGATCGTCCTGCGCAAGGGTTTGAAGTGAAAGCAGTGAAAGCAAAAAAATGAAGGCACTTTTTATCAATGTCATATAGTTGAGATGTTACAATTGTTTTTTTTAGTTACGTGGCGCTCCTGCGTTTATCCACACCTTTAATTTCTCCAGGTCACAGGGTTGCATTTGAAAGCCTTTTGGCATGGCAAGTGGATCGCTGCTGCTGCGGGTAATGCGGTTGTAAATAGAACCTGTAGCTACTTTAATGCCTTCGTAAGTGGTAAAGTCAAATGTTTCTTTGTTGTTGGTGTGGCAGGTGGAACCTGAACAATAAGAGCTTACAATCTTTTTCACCTCTTGGTTGTAAGAGGGTGCGTTTAAAACACAATCTTCAAGGTTAATGGTTTTATCCTGTTTGCAAGAGGAGATGGCTACTGTTAAAAAAATAAAAGTGGAAATAACTATCGACCCAAAATGTTTATGTTCGCAACTACTTTTTATCACAGCCGTTAATTTTATTATTGATGTATGTCTGCAAAGGTAGCAACTTGAACAAATGTTATGACCATGATTAATAATAAAGAAACCATCGTGTGGAAGCTCCGTTCGTTTCATGATATTTCTGTAAACGAATTGTACGATTGCCTGCAACTCCGGCAAATGGTTTTTGTAAAAGAACAAAACTGCGCATATATAGATGCTGACGGCACCGACAAACTCAGCCATCATTTGCTCGGTTACAAGGGTGGCATATTGGTAGCATATTCGCGGCTAATACCTCCGGGCGTATTGTACGAGCAGGTTTCTGTAGGAAGGGTGGTTACGCATAGCCACGTAAGGCAAACAGGCATTGGGCGCACACTGTTTCAAAAATCGCTTGACGAATGTGAAACCATGTTCGGCAGGCAAACCATAAAAATTATGGCCCAAAGCTATCTGCTAAAATTTTATGAAAGCTATGGCTTTGTTAAAACCGGAAATGAATTTATAGAAGATGATATTCCGCATTATTATATGTTAAAGTCCTTTTAATTTATTTTCAGGCAAACACTTCTATCTTCTTTACTAAAAAGATGTTCTTATTTTTACACCATGTTTAAACCGTTAATGTGCGGAGCTGTGCTGGCTGTTATGCTATCATGCAAAGCACCTCAAAAAGAAAAACCAATGATGACATATGATAACGATGTGCACTCTTTTGCAAAACCAAATGAAGTAGCCGTAACGCACCTTAGTCTTGATCTTACCGTTGATTTTACCTCTAAAAAACTTGGCGGTACAGCCACACTACAATTAAAGAACAACGCCAACGCAACCACACTTCATTTGGATGCCAACGGGCTTGCCATCGAAAAAATTTTGCTGAACGATGGCACCACTGCCAACTTTGAGTTAAGCAAACCCCTAACCTTTTTAGGAAGCGACCTTGCTGTTGCCATTACTCCTTCCACAACGGCTATTACTGTTTATTACAGCACCGCTCCCACTGCTGCGGCATTGCAATGGCTGGAGGCACGACAAACGGCAGGCGGCCAACATCCCTTCCTGTTCACCCAATCGCAGGCCATCCTTGCCCGCACATGGATACCGTTACAGGACTCGCCCGGAATAAAATTTACCTATGACGCCACCATACACTGCCCTAAAGAACTTATGGCCGTTATGAGTGCTTCTGATAATGCTACTGTTTTACAAAACGGTGTTTACAAATTTCACATGCCACATGCCATTCCTTCTTACCTCATGGCATTGTCGGTAGGCAATCTGGCCTATCATGCTTATGATAACCGTTCAGGCGTTTACGCAGAACCTTCTTTACTACAAAAATCGGTAAGCGAATTTACTGATCTGCCTAAAATGATATCGTCAGCCGAAGAGTTGTATGGTAAATATGCCTGGGGGCGGTATGATCTGCTTGTGCTTCCTCCCAGCTTTCCATTCGGTGGTATGGAAAATCCCTGCATAACCTTTGCTACTCCCACCATTATTGCGGGCGATCGCTCTTTAGTAAGTTTGGTTGCGCATGAGCTGGCACACTCCTGGAGCGGCAACTTAGTGACCAATGCTACCTGGAATGATTTCTGGCTTAACGAAGGCTTTACCGTTTATTTTGAAACACGCATCATGGAAAAAATTTATGGTAAAAATTATGCCGACATGCTCACCCTGCTTTCGCTTAACGAGTTAAACCAAACCATTGCCGAAATGGGCAACACCAATGCCGATACCAAATTATTTCTCGACCTTAA
>JAYTNW010000349.1:0-2098 GCA_043748115.1 Bacteroidota bacterium
GCTTGGCTTATGGTAAGTTCAGAGCCACCACATATATATACATTTTGATTTCCATCCGTTGTAATTTGTTGAGGTGCCATTTCAAATGGTGAGGCAAAGGTGGTTGTTATGCTCCCGGTTGAAATTTGGAAGCACGAAATTCCGGCCTTAATGCTTGTTGGAGTAGCATAAAAAGAGGTTAGTACAGCCAGCTGACTTCCTTTTATGGCCATATCTTTTGCAAACGTTTTTGTTCCTAATATAATTTCATTCGCCCAAGGCTGAAGCAGTGAACTATTTAACTTAATAATATAAGCGCGGTTAACACTTCCATCAAAAACATTGGTGAGGATGAAGAGGTCATCTGAAGGCGTTGCAATAACCTTAACAATATTCATAACGGTGTAAGGCGAAATAGGTAAAACAGTTGTAGCCAGCAATGAAGTGCCCAAAGAATTGAACGAACGAACCGTGTAAACTCTATTGTTATAAGGCGTTTTGGATACTGTAAAATATTTTGTGACTCCGGCAGCGACAAAATTCTCTTCTTCGTTAAGTTGTTTGGTCCAGGCAATGGTTTGCGCATGAGTGAATACTGATACCACGCATAATACAATGAGGATAGTTAGCTTTTTCATTTGAAGATGTTTTAAATGATGAACAAATATGCACCCATTGGTTTATTATTATTAAGAATATTGAGTATGTGGAAGTTTTTTTGAGAATTTGGTAAAACAAACACTGCATTTGTTACAGCAGCTCATGTTTTATTGCATCACATAACCACTTGTGGCTAACCTAAAGTTGCAATTTATTGTGCGGCAATTGCCCATACTTAATTCATCAAACGTTTGATTTATTAATGATTGGAGAAACAAAAATGTCCAACCAATAATGCTCAATCAAGGGGAATACACATAAAAATAGGGTAAGGCTTACTAAGACGATAAAACGTTTAGATTACTAAACTTTTTTCTTTGATCTATTTCCAGAATTTGGGAGTGCTGCTTCGTTAAAACTGCGTTTATCATAGCTCTGCCTACCTCCTTAAGCGTGAGTATGCTGGAGGGAGAAAACAGACGAATAATTTTCACTGCTATTTGGTAGTAGGTTTTTCAGTTTTTTTGTCCGGGAAAAGGAAGCCTGGCACCGGGTCTGAAATTATACACTTGACTACACGGCATTTTCATTAAATCGTTTTCTGTTTTTACCTACACAAAAGAAATAAGTATTATATCCTGAAATTTCTTTTTAAGAATCGTTCAATGTTGTAAAATCGGGCACTAGCAGTTCTTTTAACTTTGGATGGGTGATGTTGAATGTTTTTCTGGAAATACTTAAAACATTACTTACCTGATTATTTTGAAGGCATTCTAACAGTACACCTTCGCCTACCATTCCTGTTGTTCCTGTAATATTTACTTTAATTATATGTAAGGTATTTTAACCCCAAAGAACGCTATGATTTTCTCAAAGAGCGCTGAGGTTTTATAGATTATTGACTACTCGTTTAATGCCATCTTTTAGGAAAACAACATTAAAGTTTATTAGCAAACCTAATTTACAGTTTCCAAGTTTCATGTAGGTGAGTGTTTGTGCAAGGTGAATATCATTGAGTGCTTCAACACTCTTTATTTCGATGACTAATTTGTGTTCTACTAATAAATCTATTCTATATCCGCAATCTAATTTTACTTCTTCAAAAATTAAAGGAATAGGTTTTTCCTTCTCTGCTACTATACCGGCTTTGATGATTTTATAAAATAAACATTCTTTATACGCACTCTCCAGTAACCCAGGCCCAAGTTTTTTTAGACCTCAATGGCTAAGCCAATGATCTAAGTGGATAATTCGTTTTCAGTCATGTTCAGGTTTATTAAAACTTAGCGAACTTTGCGTTTCTTTTCTTAGCGTTCTTAGCGGTAAAAAAATAAGTAGCACTAATCGTATTAAACGTATGTTTACATATTCCTCCTATACTGTCCACCCACTTCAAACAAAGAATGGGTGATCTCACCTAACGAACAATACTTGCTTACTTCCATCAGCTTATCGAACATGTTTTCATTGTGTATGGCTGCCAGTTGAAGGTCGTGCATCATGTTTTGTTTTTTGCCTG
>JAYTNW010000350.1:0-2709 GCA_043748115.1 Bacteroidota bacterium
TCAAGGTAAATCCAAATTACGGCTACAGGTGCAATAAAAATAATGAAACGCCCAATAAATTTAGAAACCGGACTTCCTTTCATACGCTTCTATTTATAAATTGCAATATGGCTAGCGAAGAATTAACCTGAATCATATCCATTAAAATTGAAAATAAATAAATTGCCTGTTTTCCCAAACGCCTAAAAAAATAATTGCGAATAACGCTGCATAATAAATTCCCCATCGCATATAAACAGGTTTTGTGTTAATCCAATCTTCAATGCTTCCCACTTTTTCTTGATAAAGGTGTACACCTTCCATCAATGCTAAGGCTCCGGCTGCAAAAATGACATCTGTTTTTTGATAACCAATCTGCTTTATTAGCTCAGCAAATCCGAAGCCTAAATGATTAGAGCCTAACATTTGTTTAATGATCACTAAAGCGTCAGTAATGGAGGCTGCCCTAAAAAATATCCATGCAAATGAAACCAGGCCAAAGGTGAGCAGGGTGTTAATGATTTTTACAAAAGGCGATTGATCAGACATTCCCAGTGCCTTCAATAAATGCTTCTTAGGTTTATCTAAAACAAGTGCTGACACGAGGTAAAAGCCATGAAGCGCTCCCCATAAAATAAAGGTCCAATTGGCACCATGCCAAAGGCCACTTACCATAAAAACAAAGAACAAATTAAAATACCAGCGAGGAATGCTTACCCTATTACCTCCCAATGGAATGTAAAGATAATCACGAAACCAAGTAGAAAGGGAGATGTGCCACCGGCTCCAAAACTCAGAGATGGATGTTGCGGAATATGGTCTTCTGAAATTAAGCATGAGGTTGTAACCCATTACCCTTGCGGCACCAATTGCCATATCAGAATAGCCTGAAAAATCACAAAATATTTGAAAGGTAAAGCAGATTACTGCAACCACCACTACCATTCCATTGTACTGGTCAGCGTGATTAAAAACCTCATCACTAATCACAGCCAGCCTATCGGCAATGATGGCTTTTTTGAACAAACCCCACCCCATTAATTTTAAACCAGAAAGAACACGGTCGTAATCAAAATATTTTTTTTCATAAAACTGGTGCAATATATTTTGTGGCCTTTCAATAGGGCCTGCCACCAACTGTGGATAAAACATTACATACAATGAGTACATAAGAAAATTACGCTCTGCTTTTTGGTGCCCGCGATAAACCTCAATGGTATAGCTCATAGCCTGAAAAGTGTGAAACGACAAGCCAATGGGCAGTAAAATTGACAGATGCGGAATTTGATTAATAACACCCCACGGCTTTAAGAGCAGTGATAAATTTTCATTTAAAAAATTGTAGTATTTAAAAATCGCCAGTACGCCAACGTTGGCAATTAAACTGGCTATTAGGAAAATTTTTTTTCTTTTACCTTGCGTTTGCTCGATCCATATTCCAGCAAAATAATCAACAACAATGGTAAAGCCCAATATTAAAATATACAGTGGCACAAAGGCCATGTAAAAATAGCAACTAGCACCAAGGAGTAACAAATACCTGTACCTGTGAGGTAGTGCAAAAAAAGCAGTAGTTATTACTATAAAATAAACTAGAAAATGAAAACTGTTAAACAACATGCGAAGAGGCCGCTTTTTAAAATTTTAATGGATAAAGGGGGTTGAAACCAGGAGTCTGATGCCATTCCAAAAGTAGCAACATTGACCTTAAATAAAAAGGCCGGTCAAAAAAACTGACCAGCCTTTTTAAGGAACTTTTATAAATCTTGGATATTACTCCTGTTCGGCTTCTTTATCCGCTTTTACTTTTTTCTCAGAAGTTTCCATTTCATCCTTCAAAGCAGAAAGCACGCTTAGGTCGCCTAAAGTTGTTTTCTCTTGTGAGTCTTTCAACTTTTTAACACTTTTGGTTGCCTCAGAAACATCTTTAGAACGCTCGTTATCTTTAGCTACTTTATCAGATGCTTTTGCTTCTTCAAATAAACGTGAGTGCGACACTAAGATTTTCTTGTTTTCTTTAGAGAACTCAAGCACTTTAAAATCTAATGTTTCGCCTTCTTTTGCCGGACTTCCGTTTTCTTTCATTAAGTGACGGTAGTGAGCAAAGCCTTCAACGCCATAAGAAGGGAAATTAACAGTAGCCCCTTTATCGGTAACTTTTCCTAATACACCTTCATGTACTGAGTCCATTTTAAAGATGGTCTCATAGGTTTCCCATGGATTATCTTCCAATTGTTTGTGGCCTAAACTCAACCTGCGATGTTCGCTGTCCACTTCTAAAACAACCACTTCAATGTTATCACCTACTTTGGTAAACTCAGCAGGATGTTTAATTTTCTTTGACCATGATAAATCAGAGATGTGAATTAACCCATCAATACCCTCTTCTAATTCCACAAACACACCAAAATTGGTTAAGCTGCGAACCTTAGCAGTATGTTTAGATCCAACAGGGTATTTCTCATTAATTTGTCCCCAAGGATCAGGCATCAATTGTTTTAAACCTAATGACATTTTACGCTCTTCACGATCCAGTGTTAAAACAACTGTTTCAATTTCGTCACCCACTTTTAAGAAATCCTGTGGACTGCGCAAGTGTTGCGACCATGACATTTCTGACACGTGGATTAACCCTTCAACACCAGGAATAACTTCAATAAATGCACCGTAGTCAGTTAACACCACTACTTTACCTTTTATTTTGTCTCCAACTTTAATATTCTCATCTAA
>JAYTNW010000351.1:0-3710 GCA_043748115.1 Bacteroidota bacterium
GTTTAACAACAGCAGTAAGAAAAGGCAATGCTGTTCTATATGTGTTTTTTGTTTTAATAAATGAGATCAAAAACAAAGACAGCAGCAAAGGAAAAACCAATATCGTTTTTATACTGAATACTATCATCAGAATAAAAGGCAAACATAAAATCAGGTATTCAAAAAAAATGTTGGCTATGGGTAATGGAACTTGTTTGTTGATAAATGAAATATCTTTTCTGTTGAGATGAATAGAGAGTATAGTAGCTGCTATTCCAATCATTACAAACATGGAATACTCCGGTTGATTGATAAAAGTATAAAATAAAAACATCAATACAGCTAAGCCAACACCAACAATCAATGAATATAAAATACCCAATTGAATGAGTTCCCTTTTAACTTGCAGCCAGCGTATTTTTATTAGAACAAACATCATTTACTTCCCACAGATTTTATCTTTCCTTCCTTTTGGTATTTCTCTAACTCGCGCAAAGCATCAGTCGCAATCCAGCGCGAAGATGCATCTCCTTTTGCATAAATCTCTTTAGCAGTCTTAATAGCATTTTTACATAAGCGCACATTGCGCTTGCCTATTTGTCTTAACGCCCAGTTAACAGCTTTCTTTACAAAGTTGCGTTCATCACTTGATTCTCTTTTAATGATGTCTAAAAAGTCTTCAAAAGGTTTATCTGCTTCCTTTTTATCGTGTACTGCTAAATAAGCGATCAAAGAGTATGCAGCGCGTTTTTCAAATTCTTTTTTTCGCGTACTCCATTCTTTAACTTTTGCATAAGCCAATGGAGTTTTCCGAAATACATTAGAACATGCTCCATCAACAAGATCCCACGAATTAAAATCTTTAAGCCATTGCTCCATTAGTTTTTCTGTGACCAAACTTCGATCAGCTATCATAGTGGCAATATGCTGTGCTTCGTGAATTTTTGTTTTCCAGAGTTTAAGCGCCAGCGCGTGGTTAACCCCTATTTGCTTGGCCAGCTTCCTCATTTGCGGCACAGATAAACCCAAGCTGTTTACCCCACTTACTCCAAAATAAGCAAGGGTTTGCAGTGCCTTGGGGTTAGACTGTCTATTTAACTCAACAATAACTTCTTCTACTGTATTCACCTTACTAAAGTATAGTATTTGTAACTTTGCGAGTAAAATTAAAAGATATATGAAAGCGGAGGCTTTACGTAAAAACCTGCATTCAATGATTGATATTATAGAAGATGTTGATTATTTGAAAACCATTCAAAATCTGTTAAACGATAAAGTAAAAATACATGCGGGCCCATTATCGAAATCTGAAATAACACTATTAGAAAAACGTTCTGCCAATGCGAAGGCCATGATGCCTAAATTAAAAAGCTGGAAAGAAGTAAAAAAGAAACTTCAGCCTGGGCAGAAATGAAATATTTTCTACGGTTTTCATCAGAGGCTGAAAAAGAAATAGCAGAAATTTTTTCATGGTATAGCGAAAAATCAGCGGATGCATCTTTTCAGTTTACAGATAAGGTGGACGATATTATGAGTACGCTTGCCGTTAACCCTTTTATATTCCCTTCCATCCATAAAGATTTTAGAATTATACTCCTGGATAAATTCCCTTATTCCATTATTTATGAAATAACAGGTAACTTTGTCGTGATTTTACGGATTTATCACCACTCCAGAAATCCGAAGAAAAAATTTAAAGATTTAAAATGATACAAGAAATAAAAGTGCCCAGCCCGGGCGAAAGTATATCAGAAGTTCAGATAGCACATTGGATCAAAAAAGATGGCGACTATGTGGAGAAGGACGAAGAGATTGCAGAGATAGACTCTGACAAAGCAACCCTTACGTTAGCGGCAGAAGCGGATGGCATTTTAAAAATAATTGCAAAAGAAGGAGAGACGATTGCTGTAGGATCAGTGGTTTGTACCATTGATACAGAGGGTAAAAAACCTGAAGGAAAACCAACCACTGAAACCAAAGCTGCACCTGCAAAAGCAGCAACTCCTGCCAAAGAAGATAAAAAAGAAACGGCTAAACCCGAAGTTGCTACAAGTTATGCATCAGGAACTCCCTCTGTTGCCGCTGAAAAAATGATGAAAGAAAGTGACATTGCTGCATCGCAAGTGACACCCACAGGAAAAGGCGGACGCATTACCAAAGGTGATGTTATCCATGCAGCTCAAAATAACGTAGCTAAAGCTTCTTCAAATGGTGTTTCATCAAGTGAAATAACAAGAACCCAACGCAGGGAAAAAATGACCATGTTGCGTAAAAAACTGGCGCAGCGTTTAGTAGCAGTTAAACAGGAAACAGCCATGCTCACTACTTTTAACGAAGTGGACATGAGTGCCATCATGGACATCAGAAAAAAATATAAAGACACCTTTAAAGAGAAGCATGGTGTGGGATTAGGTTTTATGTCCTTTTTTACAAAAGCAGTTTGCGAAGCATTAAAAACATTTCCTGCTGTAAATGCACAGATAGAAGGAGATGAGATTGTGTATAATGACTATTGCGACATCGGCATTGCCGTTAGTGCGCCCAAAGGTTTAATGGTGCCGGTGATGAGAAATACAGAAGCACTTTCACTAGCACAGATTGAGCAAAGTGTAATTGACCTTGCCACTAAAGCACGTGATGGTAAACTTACCATTGAAGAGATGACAGGCGGAACATTTACCATTACCAATGGTGGTGTATTTGGATCTATGCTTTCTACACCAATCATTAATCCTCCGCAAAGTGCAATTTTAGGAATGCATAATATTGTGGAGCGACCAATGGCTGTAAATGGACAGGTGGTTATTCGTCCGATCATGTACGTTGCGCTTTCTTACGATCACCGAATTATAGATGGTCGTGAGTCAGTAAGCTTTTTAGTGAAAGTAAAACAAATGCTGGAAGAGCCGTCTAAAATGTTGTTTGCAGGTAATGATCCTGTAAAGGTGCTTCTGAATGTATAAATGCTTCTATTTTATCTTTAGTACTTTTTAAATCATGGATGGCGATACGGTTACTATTGAATCACACTTTGTTTTTTATGGCGATGAGGCCAATGAAGAGCTGGCCATAAAAATAGTTGATGAAATAACGAGCATGTTCAACGCAGCAGAGGGAGAAGCCTACGTAAATCAAACCTGGTGCAGGGTAATGTTTAAAATTACCTTTGAAGTGACCACCGAAAAAAATGCTTTTAACCAACTACAAAGCAATTCCGACCCTAAAAAAATATTTGTTCGTATTGAGTCAAGCAAGCCCGAAGGACAAGGCATCTCTACCAACAGAAGTGAAATGAACCTGTGCGATAATTCCGGCTTTTTTGTAACTAGCGATAACTTAGGAAATTCTACCACTGCAGCGCATGAATATGGCCATAGCCTTGGTTTGCTCCACCCTGCCTCCGACCAACGGGGTAAGGGCAATCCTGGCATCATGGCAGCACGTGGCACACTGGTGGATGAGCCATGGAGATATGATAACTGGCAGCAAAGCAATTACCTGGGTGTTGACCCCGCCAAGCGAACCGTTACTCAAACTGATATTGATCTTATTTTTAAAAGCATTCGCTTTAACCAAGACGGCTTTGCCGACATAGGAACTTCGCGTAATTATTTTTACACTAAAGAAGGAAAAGTAATTTCTTCGGGCAGCGATACCGTAACTTAACCAGTTACGTTTATATTTGAGGGATCATCTGAAAACAAAGTTGAAGAAATTTACAGACAATCCTA
>JAYTNW010000352.1:0-3153 GCA_043748115.1 Bacteroidota bacterium
ATTTAAATTTTTGTAGCCCGCAAGTAATTCAAAACGGTTGCGAAGTGATGGTTGAAAAAACAAAAGCCGAAACATCTAAGTTGGTAAAAAAACAAATGATTAACTCTCTAACTCTTGTTAAAAAAGATATTAGTACCCGTTTAAAGGAATATGGAGATAAAGCAGAATATTTTGCTGACGTAACCAGGCTTCGTAAAACAATGGATTATATTGATAAGTCTTTGGTGGAAATTAAAAAATAAAAACAAGTCAAAAGTCTTCTAAGAAAATTATTTCCTTCCAAAATCTGCCGGATTTTCTCCCCACATTTGTGTTTCCCATTTAAGCAGTTGATTGGCAAACGTATTTTCTTTAAGCCACCTTTCTGCTCTGTCAATTAAATCAAATAGCTCTTCGTTTTTTCCTGTTGCATCTAATTTTGTTTTTGCTTTTTTGTTACGTACCCAAGCAAGCGCGGTCATACTGTCAGAATAAATGGGAAGTATTAAATTATTTTGTTTACAATAAGCCAAAGCGTGTACAACGGCTAAAAACTCCATAATGTTGTTGGTGCCATCTTTAAAAGGCCCTCTTAAAAAAATCTGTTTTCCTGTTTTAACAAAAACACCACGGTATTCACATTCTAATGTTGCAGTGTTCCAGGCTCCATCTACAGCAATACTTTCTTGTAAAAAATTTCCTTTTGGTTTTAACGCTCCGGGCGAATTTGTTTTTTGTCCGCATTTATTAGATGCAATGTGTTTGGAAGCACCGTCTTTAAAAGCCAGAGTAGCTTCGTTTAGTGTTGTAAAAGATTTGTATTGTGGAAAATCAAAACCATGCACCTGTTTTTTACATTCATCCCAGTTGTCGAACACCCCTGTGTTTCGGCCGCGCCATACGGTGTAGAATTTTTTTTTGGTCATATATGATGCAATGGCAGAATTATAATTCGAAACATTTAAGCACAGAAGTGCCAATATACAGAAGTAAAACTATTATTAAATTCCAAGGTTGGTTCGGAAAAGTTTAACAGCAATAGCGAGCAGGATAAATCCAAACACTTTTCTTACAATGGCGATCCCCGTTGGACCTAATAGTTTTTCAATAAAGCCTAAATTTTTAAGGCATAAATATACTAGCAGCATATTCAAAAGCACGCCAATAATTATGGTTTCTACATTGTATTGCGAACGCAGGGAAAGCAAGGTAGTCATGGTGCCGCTTCCTGCAATGAGCGGAAAAGCAATGGGAACGATGCTGGCTGTTCCTGGCATATCGTCCTTGTATATTTTAATTCCAAGTATCATTTCTAAGGCAAGAATAAACAGTACAAATGAACCCGCAATAGCAAACGAGGAAACATCAAGCCCAATAAGACTTAAAATATTTTCGCCAATGAAAAGAAAAACAAGCATAATAACCAAAGCAACCAAGGAGGTTTTCTCTGGATGAATGCTGCCAGCATTTTGTCTTATGTTAATAATTACAGGAACCGAACCTATGATGTCAATAACAGAGAACAGGATCATGGATACGGTAAATATTTCTTTGAAGTTAAGTGTCATGTGGCAAAGATAAGTTGCTTTGGTGAGAAAAGCGCAGGATGGGTTATTGGCAATATGCTGAGGAAATCAGTGAAACCAATTTTTGCTACAAGCAAAAAACGCCTTGTGTTATCAAGGCGTTTTAAAAATAATTTATACTGTTGTTATTCTATCACGAGCATCTTGCTTTTCTCACCATGTTTTTTATCCGCAAGACTAACGGTGTAAATACCTTTAGATAAAGTAGTAAGACTTATTACCTGTTCTCTGAAGATAGAAGTATTTTTATAAACCTGTTGCCCAAGTTGATCTGTAATGGTAATGATGACCTCGTCCTTCATATCTGACATTGGCTTTATTCGTATTTCATGATGTGCAGGATTTGGAGACAGCATGAAATCAAAATCAGAACCGGTGTTTAAAACTGTAACAATACCTGTGGGTGTTTGCAGATCGAAGCCAAAGTCCTGCCAGGTTCCGCTGCTCGGATCTCCTGTAACGGCTGCCGTATCTGAAGAAATAATTTTTTTAACGGGGTTGTTAGTGGTACCGTAAGTGCCCCAGTTATCTATAGCACTCTGCGGAAAGGTTAACTGGACAATTAACGTTTGTGTGCTGTCGTATGTAAAAGTGGTGTCAAGATCTATAGAAAACCAGTTTCCGGAGGTACCGGCTGCTATGGTATAGCTGCTGTCAAACATTACTTCCTGTAGTCCGGTAAAAAAAGTATTGGCGGCATAGCCTGTTGCTGTAGTTTGGCCTAGTTTAATAGTGAAATGAGAGAGCGTTTGCGGATTGGTGTTGCCTGTGCTTCCATAGCGCCAGTAGAGACGGTTGATGTTGCCCGAACGCAAATTGGTGAGATCAGCGGGTAGAAAAATACATTGGCTTTTAGCAGCATAGGATGTGTAACCAAATAAAAACGTACTGTTGCTTGTGCCTGAGCCTTTGTAAGCCTGTTGAGCATTTACGCTGTAATTACTGATGAAGGCAATAAAGCCAATGAGTAAAAATCTTTTCATGATAAAATGTATTTGTTATCCTACAAATATAAACATCTATAAAATAGAAAAAACTTTTTACCTTAGGAAATTAAACAACACGCAGTTAATAAATCTAACGTATAAAGAACAAAAGAACATTAATTAGTCCTGTAGACAACCATAGTTTTTTCTGTCGGCTGTGGTAAGGATGCCACCGGTAATTCTGTTTGAAGGACTTGCTGTGTAACCGATAGTAGAAAAACGCTTGTAAAAATGATTTTGAAAATCGTTAACGGAAGCATTAAGGTGTTGGTTATAATTTATGGTTTCTGTAACAGATTGTGCGTTTAAATTATTGAAGATCAAAAGAAGCGAAAATGAAGGTTTTGAAAATAATGTCATGGTGCTTCTTAATTTTTGTACAGTGATTCAGGATGAGGATTGGTGCTGAGGTTTTGGTTGAGGAGATTGACATATTTTAGAAGTACCTCCGTGAAGTTTTTATCTATCTCGGACTGAAAGCCATTTATTAATTCATTGTTTTTAGTATCAGACAGTCGCTGTTCTACATATTTTTTGTTGAGCCTTTTTGTATTACCTCTTCGAAGGCTTGTGACGTAATAATAGCGTTTAGGGGATATTAT
>JAYTNW010000353.1:0-3317 GCA_043748115.1 Bacteroidota bacterium
ATTTGACATAGGGTAGCCGCCAAGCATCCTGCTGTTACAAGGCTATTGTTTATCCTTTAAAAATTATATTTTTATCCGCTCATGCAATCTAAGAAAATACTCATTACCGGTGGTGCCGGATTTATTGGCTCACATGTTATAAGGCGTTTTGTGACTACGTATCCTGATTATAACATCGTAAATTTAGATAACCTAACCTATGCCGGCAACCTGAATAACCTTAAAGATATTGAACACAGTAAAAATTACGAATTTGTAAAAGGCGATATTACCGATGCTGCATTTATTCAGCATCTTTTTGCTGCACATAAATTTGATGCTGTAATACATCTTGCTGCCGAGTCTCATGTGGACAGGAGCATTACCAATCCGCTCGATTTTATAATGACCAACATTGTGGGCACGGTTAATCTTCTTAATGCGGCCAAAAATCTTTGGTCAGCTCCCGGGCATTTAGGCAATCATTTGTTTTATCATGTTTCCACAGATGAGGTTTATGGCTCCCTTGGCCAAGATGGTCTTTTTACCGAAGAAACTGCTTACGACCCCCGTAGCCCTTACTCTGCCTCCAAAGCAAGTTCCGATCATTTGGTCATGGCCTATTACCATACGTATCACTTGCCTGTTGTTATCTCCAATTGCTCAAACAACTATGGCTCGCATCATTTTCCTGAAAAACTTATACCTCTGGCCATTAACAATATTAAAAACAACAAGCCCGTGCCTGTTTATGGTAAAGGTGAAAATGTGCGCGACTGGTTATATGTAAACGACCATGCTGCTGCCATTGATCAAATTTTTCACAAAGGCCGTGTGGGCGAAACTTATAATGTGGGCGGCAACAATGAATGGAAAAATATTGACCTCATTCATTTGCTTTGCGCACTCATGGATAAAAAGCTGAACCGTGATGAAGGTGCTTCTGCTAAGCTCATTACATTTGTTACTGACAGGCCGGGGCACGATTTACGTTATGCCATTGACTCTACTAAACTTCAAAACGAAATTGGATGGAAACCATCCCTTCAGTTTGAAGAAGGCCTGGAAAAAACTGTGGATTGGTATTTGTCTAATGAAGATTGGCTCAACACTGTTACCTCGGGTGATTATTTAAAATATTACCAGCAACAGTACCAGCACAGATAAATCAACTAACACTAACACCACCTATTTTGACCACTGATACTATTTACCAACGTAAATACCATCCGCATTCATTAAGCGATATTTCATTTTTAATTACTGGTGGCTGCGGATTTATCGGCAGCAACATTGTTGAATATTTATTGGTACACGGAGCTAAAAAAGTGCGGGTACTTGATAACCTTGCCAATGGCTACCGCGAAAATATTATCCCCTTTCTTCAGCATCCTAACTTTGAATTTGTTGAGGGCGACATTACCAACTTTGAAACGTGCAAGGCCGCCTTACAAGGCATAAACTTTGTTTCGCACCAAGCAGCACTGGGTTCGGTGCCGCGTTCATTAGCCAATCCGCTAGCCACGCACCATGCCAATGCAACAGGATTTTTAAATATTTTGTGGGCAGCAAAAGAAGTGGGTGTTGAACGGTTTGTGTATGCCAGTTCCTCATCTGTTTATGGCGACAGCCCCGAACTTCCCAAGCGGGAACATGTTACGGGCAATCCACTTTCGCCATACGCTGTTTCTAAAATGTCGAATGAGTTGTATGCTTACACCTTTGCCATGCATTACAACATGAAAATTATAGGGCTTCGGTATTTTAATGTTTTTGGGCCACGCCAAAATCCTGACAACCCGTATGCCGCAGCAATCCCATTATTTATGAAAGCGCTGATTAAAAATCAACCCGCTTACATTTTTGGTGATGGTGAGCAATCGCGTGACTTTACTTTTGTAGAGAATGCTGTGCAGGCAAACATCAGAGCGCTATTTACCACTCATAAAGAGGCCTTTAACAAAGTATATAATATTGCCGTGGGCGAAAGCATAAGTCTTAATAAACTATTTAAGCATCTGATGGAAATAACCGGCAACAACATAACCCCTGTACACAAAGAAGAGCGTGCCGGTGATGTAAAAAATTCATTGGCCGATATTTCAAAAGCCCAAACTTTTTTAGGCTACAATCCGTTGGTAAAGGTAAAGGAAGGGTTAGTGTTGACCGTTCCGTGGTTTAAAAAAACCTTTTGTTAAACACTTTCGTTGCGTTTAGTGTAAATTTGCTGTTGCAAAGTAAGTGGCAAACATCGCTCTTCGCTTTTACAATTAAACTGAAATCATATGTTTTCGTTTTTTAAGAAGAAGAAAGAAGGTATCGGTCCCGTTAATTTTTCCGGTGTAAAAACCGACATGCACAGCCATCTTATACCGGGCATTGATGATGGAGCCAAAACCATTGAAGAGTCAATTACCCTCATTAAAGAATTGCATGCCTTGGGGTTTACCAAATTTATTACCACCCCACACATCATGAGCGATTATTACCGCAATACGCCTGAAACAATTTTAGGCGGACTGGAAGTGGTGCGAGCGGCTGTGAAAGAAGAAAATATCCCTGTAGAAATTTTTGCTGCCGCTGAGTATTATTTAGATGATGGCTTTATCCACAAACTAGAAAATGAGAAGCTGCTAACGTTAGGTGATAATCATTTGCTGTTCGAGATCAGCTATGTAAATGCTCCCGACAATTTAATGCAAGTAATTTTCCGCATGCAGGTATTGGGCTACAAGCCCATCATGGCACATCCTGAACGTTACCCGTTTTGGTTCAGTAATTTCGATTTTTATCGCAGCCTTAAGGATCAAGGGGTGATGCTGCAACTAAACACAAATTCCCTAGCGGGATATTATGGGCTGGAGGCAAAAAAAATTGCCGACAAACTAATTGAAAACGAGTTGGTAGATATGTTAGGTACAGATACTCATGCTATGAAACACATTCATGCCCTCCAAAAAGTAACACATGAAAAATCCTTTCAAAAAGCATTAGAGCTTAATTTGTTTAACCGCCATTTGTAATCACCTTTTGTAAAACATAAAAAAAGCGGTGTAAGAATTTCTTACACCGCTTTTTATTTTATGTAGGATTTTACTCCACCACAATTTTTGTTTGAACATTGCCATTGCTGGTTATAACATTCAACAAGTACATTCCTTTGGCCAGCGAATGTATGTTTAAGGTCTCACTATTTTTTCCTTCAACGGAAACAACCTTTTGAGTAAGCACTGTTTTACCAGAAAGATCCGTTAACATCAGCGTGGCATGGTCTTGTTTTGCTCCAGTCCATTCTATGGTCAATGCCTCAGTAGCTGGGTTTGGATAAGCGTTAAACT
>JAYTNW010000354.1:0-10843 GCA_043748115.1 Bacteroidota bacterium
CCGCCGTTGGAAGCAGGACCTGCTTCGCGTGGGCATTTGTCCTCAGAATCTTTGATGCCGTCATTGTCTGTATCCGGGCAGCCTTTGAATGCAGCCAAACCTTTTACATCCGGGCAATCATCTTCTGCATCCGTGATCATGTCACCGTCTTTATCAGGGCAACCTTTTAAGGCAACCACACCGGCAACATCTTTACACTCATCCATGTAATCAGCCACTCCATCTTTATCGCTATCCACAGGGCAACCTTTATTGTCCACTTGCACTCCTTTAGGCGTATCAGGACATTTATCCTTTTTGTCAGAAACACCGTCACCATCAGCATCTTTCATTTTGCCTAGGTTAAAGGTCAAACCAACAGTGTGCAATAAAAATCCGTCATTGTTATCAGCTGCTTCACGGTCAATATCGTCTTTGTTAGTTAACATAAAAGTTTCCTGCAACTGAAGGTTTACCGTTTCACCCAAACGGAAATTAAATCCACCACCAAAAGATGGTAAGGCATAATCGGTGCGTTTATCTTCATCGCCTACACGCGCCCAGTCACTGCGATCCCACATGGCAATGCCTGCCCCACCAAAAATATAAGGACGCACATGTGCCTCTGGCCCAGTTAGGTTAAAGCGAAGATTAAGGCTTGCTGTGGTCATTTTAACACGAAAATTGTTCGAAGAATTTTCAATAAATCCCGCCTCACCCATGGTACCTAACAGGCTAAGATCGAAATGACGGCCTAAATACCTGGAGATAGAAACTCCACCGAAGCCATAAAATGCTTGGTCAAAATCATAAAAACCTTGTCCCAAATCACCATTATATTGTGTTGCCCCCCCATGCAAACCAATGTTCCACTTTTTGTCTGCAGTTTGTGCTGATAAGCCCGAAGCGATCAAACACGATGTTAACAGCATCAATAATTGTTTTCTCATTTTGTTTAATTAGTTTTTGTAAAATTAAAATTTGTGAACTCGAGTAAAAAATCATACCATCAATTGCTAATGCGAAGTAAGACCTAAATTTTGACCGGTTACCAACTGATTTTAAAAATAATCAACTTTTAAATGGTTAATAATTTTAGGATTAGATGCTTAATTATTAGCTGATTATAAAGCGTCTCCCATCATTTCTATCCAACTAGGGATTGCGAACAAGTAACACCCCGTAACCAGAATTAAAGTTTTTCACAGCCATGGCCATGAATTTTTAAAACACAATTGCAGAGGCGTTTTTTCCCATTGCAGGAAAAATTATCCCACATTGAAAAAGCTTTTATTGAACAAGGCAGCCAAATTCCAATAACTTTTAGCACAAACTATCCTTCCTTACAATTAAAATTTAATTTTGTTGGCTCGAAATCGCTCATGCACACCGACTATATTGCGCTATCCATACCCATATTTTTTCTGCTTATTGGCATTGAACTTTTTTTTGACCGCCAGCAGCGCAGGGATCTTTACCGTTTCAATGACTCATTAACCAACATTAGTTTGGGTATTGGGCAACAGGTTACAGGAGTTTTTGTAAAAACAGCGGTAATGTTGGGTTACATTTTTTTGTACGATCATGTGAGGGTGTACACCATTCCCACTACGCTTCTCAACTGGCTGTTGCTATTTATAGGAGTTGATTTTTTCTATTACTGGTTTCATCGCGCCAGCCATGAGGTCAATTTTTTGTGGGCGGCACATATTGTTCATCACCAAAGCGAGGATTACAACTTGTCGGTGGCGCTAAGGCAATCTTGGTTGCAAGGGCTGTTTTCATGGGTGTTTTATTTGCCACTGGCAATAGTTGGATTTGACCCTATTATGTTTTTAACCATCAGCTCTTTTAACACCCTTTATCAGTTTTGGATACACACACAAACCATTAAATCGTTAGGGCCTTTGGAATGGTTTTTAAACACCCCCGCACATCATCGGGTACACCATGGCAGCAACCTTAAATACATTGACCGCAACCATGGAGGAACGTTAATTATTTGGGATAGGCTTTTCGGCACTTTTCAAAAGGAGGAGGAAGAAGTGGTGTACGGCATCACCAAGCCATTGAAAAGCTGGAATCCCGTTTGGGCCAATGTGCACTACTGGAGTGAATTGTCGGAAATGGCCTTAAAGACTAACTCATGGACAGACAGGCTGCGGATATTTTTAAAACCACCGGGATGGCAACCCAAGGAGCAAGGGGGCTTTGCACATCCAGCAGAGCCTGATAAAAAAAATTATAAAAAATACGATGCCTCTGTCTCCGTTCACATGATGTGGTATGTGCTTTTTCAGTTTGTGTTTGCTTTGGTGCTGGCCGTTATGCTCCTGTTTAAAGGCGGCAGCGCCAACATTTGGCAGTTAATAGTTACGGTTGCTTACATCATTTTTACCCTTGTAATTTGCGGTGGCATTATGGATAAAAAAATCTGGAATTACCAAGCGGAACTTGTTCGCATTTCCGTGGGACTTTTGCTGCCCGTTGCATTTATAATGGCAGAATCATTTGAAGGTTTCTTCCTATGGGCATTGCTTTACGTTTCTATTTCGGGAATCTGGTTTCACGAGCTGACAAGAAAAAAGAATATCAACATTACCACTTCGCCTATACGCCATGAGTAATTTGTTAAAAGCATTTGCATGCATTGCCGTTTTGCACCTGGCCAGCAAGTTGCTCAATTTTGAGTGGGCTGACAATACCTCCAAGGTTTTGTTACTTCCAGTGCTAATCCTATACTTCAGGAGTGAAACACAAAACAGCAATTCGCGCTTACGAACCTTGTTTACTGCGGCTTTATTTTTTGCTTGGGCAGGAGATACTGTTTTGATTTTTAGTGATCAGGCTGAAATTTATTTTATGGTGGGCCTGTTGTTCTTTTTGCTCACACAGTTGTTTTATTCGATGCTGTTTTTCTCTAAAATAACAAAAGCCACCGTAACACCATTTTCGCTAATGATGGCAGGCATTCCAATGATAGGTTATGGAGTTTTTTTGCTGGTAAAACTTATGCCTCACTTAGGCAACCTATTGTTACCGGTGGTAATTTATGCCTCGGCCATTACATTAATGGGAATTGCTGCAGCACTTCTGTTTAAGTCCATTGCCACAACACCTTATGTGCTTTTAATGGCAGGATGTATAAGTTTTATTGCCAGCGATAGTTTGTTAGCCGTTAACCGGTTTATTGCCCCTTTGCCTGCCGGAGGTTTTTGGGTAATGCTCACCTATATTTTAGCCCAAGGCATGATAACAGCGGCAGTGGTATCCATGCTAAAGCCACGTGCCAGGCAACTGTAAATAAAACAAAAGAAGAGCGTGTTTGCGCTATGCCAGTTTAAAGCGTACCGGCATCACCATTTGAACGCGAATGACTTTACCTTTATGCGTGCCAGGTTGCCAATTTTTTAATCCTTTGATCACCCGCATCGCTTCTTCATCACATCCCGAGCCAACAGATTTTTTAATTGAAACATTCTTTACCGTTCCATCTCTTTCTACAATAAAATTTACGAACACAGTACCTTCCACCCCTTTAATGCGGGCATCGGCCGGATACTTTACGGAGCCTTTCAGTTTTTTAATAAGGGCCTGTTCTCCTCCCACATATTCTGGCATTTTATCGGGCACTATGTAAATATCATCAGAGAACATAACCTTCCCTGAATTTAATTTCATGGTAACCTTTTTATAAACAGCATTTGCTGACGATGGACGATCTAATGAGTCGTAACCCAGCGTGTCAATAACGCCACATCCATTCATGAATTTATTTAAAGCCAACGAGTCGCCCTCCCAAGCTTCACGGGAACAAATGGCGCAAAAATTTTCTTGGGCAAATACAGCACCTGAAAGAAGTAAAAAAACGAATGGGGTGAGAAGTTTGGTTTTGGTCATTAGAGTAAGGGGATTGGATATTAATTTGATGGTAAAGAACACCAAATGTAAACAACTTTATGCTTTTGTCAACAGCTAATTTTAAATACCAAAGAAACGAACTCTAATTATTTTATTTATGTTTGTTAACTGCTATACAAACCAATATGAAAAAACTATTTCTACTTTTATTTGCGTTAGCCCCGTTTTTACTCTGCGCACAAACTACCCTTACCGGTGTAGTTAAAGATGCATCTTCCGGTGAAACCTTAATTGGAGCCACAGTGGCAATTAAAGGAACAACAGAAGGCGTAACTACTGATGTAATTGGTGCATTTTCTTTTGTCACCCAACAACCGATTCCCGTTACATTGGTAATTTCTTTTGTTGGTTTTATTAATCTTGAAGCAACATCATCAGGAACAGAGCCTTTAACCATTAAGCTCAAAAAAAATGAGGTGCTGCTAAAAGATGTTACCGTTACCGGAAGCCGCATTTCAGAAAAACAAAAAGAATCACCCCTTACCGTGGAGGCAATGGATTACTTAGCCATTAAAGAAACGCCTGCAGCTAATTTTTATGAAGGGCTTGGGCAATTAAAAGGGGTTGACCTTACCTCAGCAAGCCTAGGTTTTAAGATCATTAACACCCGAGGTTTTAACAGCAGCTCTCCCGTGCGCTCATTGCAACTGATTGACGGTGTTGACAACCAATCGCCAGGGCTTAATTTTTCTTTAGGTAACTTTTTGGGATGCAGTGAACTGGATGTTCAAAAAGTGGATTTGATTGTTGGCGCCAGCAGTGCATACTACGGCCCCAATGCCTTTAACGGAGTTATTGCCATGACCACACGCAGCCCATTTGAATCACCAGGGTTGCAGTTTACTGTAAAAATTGGCGAGCGTAATTTAACAGAAACCGCTTTTCGCTTTGCACAGGTTTTTAAAAATAAAAATGGGGAAAACAAATTTGCTTACAAACTTAATTTCTTTACCATGCGAGCGCTGGATTGGGCAGCCAACAACAATGCCCCTACGGATGAGTCGCTTGACAATGCCGTTAACCCTGGAGGATATGACGCAGTAAACGTTTATGGTGACGAATACCTTAATGGCACTGACTACACCGACTTTGCCAGCTCGTTCCCAGGTTTGATGCGTTTTTACCGTAAAGGATATAGTGAAAGTGACTTGGTGGACTACAAAAGCAATAACACCAAATCGTGTGTATCTCTTCACTATATGCTCACCCCAAAAATTGAAGCCATTGCAGCTTCCAATTACGGAACAGGCTCAACAATTTACCAGGGCGACAACCGGTACAGTTTAAAAGACATTCAGTTTTTTCAGAATCGTGTTGAGGTGAGGCAGAAAGACCGCTGGTTTGTGCGCGCCTATGTCACCAATGAAGATGCCGGAAAATCATACGATGCTTATTTTACCGCCCTGTTGCTACAGCGGAAAGCCAAAAGTGATGGCGACTGGAAAATTGATTACGAAAACTTTTGGAATAACAACTACAATTTGGGTCGGGCTAAATCGCTAACGGGTTTTCCTAAGCAACCAGCGTTTTCTTTTGACTCCACTTATGCCTCTAGGTACTTGCAATGGGTAAGCAGCATTAACCCCTTCTTGCTTAATAACTATTTTGACAGTTTGCTAACTTGGCATCAAAATGCACAAGGCTTTGCCAGCGGTGTGGGCAATCCACAAAACCTAAACCTCGCTTATTTTGAACCAGGCACCTATACCTTCGACACCACGTTTGCAGGGATCATCTCCCGCAAATCGTATTCAGAAGGAGGGTCACGTTTTTTTGACCGCTCAGCACTTTACCATGTGCAGGGTGAATATAAGTACCCTAATAAAATTGCCGATGTAATTGTGGGAGGAAACTACAGAATGTACAGGCCCAATTCACAAGGCACCATTTTTAGCGACACCACTTACACCCAATACACCATTAACGACCAAACGGGTGATACGCTTTCCGTTGAAAGAAAAAAACGTGTAATCACAAATGAAGAGTTAGGCGCTTATGTGGGGCTGGAGAAAAAAATAATGAAGGATCAGCTAAAGTTTAATGTAACAGGACGCTTTGATAAAAACAAAAATTTCGACCTGCTCTTCTCCCCTGCTGCATCAGTGGTTTATACACCCAACCAAAATCACTCACTACGTGTATCCTTTAGCAGTGCAATACGAAATCCAACGTTGGCCGATCAATATTTGTTTTACCAAGTGGGCAGGGCAATTTTATTGGGCAACCTCAACGGCTACAAAAACCTCATCTCCACAGAATCGGTAACAGAGTTTTTTGACAGCAGCAAATCTTCTTTTAAATTCTTAAGCTACTTTGATGTCGATCCCGTACGCCCCGAAAAAGTGAACACGATTGAAGGAGGCTACCGCGCTACGTTGTTCAAAAAATTGTATGTAGATATCAACGGTTACTATTCCATCTATAACGATTTTATCGGCTACCGGGTGGGTGTTTTTGCTGACACACTCACCACCACTTTAGGCACGCGTGAGTTTGAATTTAAAAACGCTGTTCGTGTGGCCTCCAATGCCAAAAGCGAAGTAACCACGCAGGGTGTTTCGGTGGGTTTAAGTTATTACATAGGTAAATATTTTGCTGCCACCGGAAATTACTCTTACAACACGCTTAACAAAGCAGGAACTGACGACCCTTTGATACCAGCCTTTAACACACCAGAAAACAAGTTTAACCTTGGCTTTAACGGGCGCGATATAAGAGGCTTTGGATTTAATGTAAATTACAAATGGGTGCAGGGTTTCATTTACGAAGGCTCACCGCAATTCAGCGGAAAAATTCCATCGTATGACATGGTGGACCTACAAATGAATTACAACTTTAAAGAAATTGGAACCACCTTTAAAATTGGAGCCAGTAATTTATTAGACAACCGCCATTACGAAATTTACGGAGGCCCGAAAGTGGGACGCTTGGCTTACTTGAGTGTGTTACTGGAAGTGGGGAGTTTGTAATGGGTTAGATGAAGGTTTTTAATGGAAGATAAACATCTGCTATCTCCTACTAGTGATATTTAATTTATGCGTTGCTATAGGCATTGGATTGAAAAACTTAAAACGACAACTAATTTTTTTATGGTGAGCCGAACCATCCCACCTAAACCCGATACCCTTTAAAGCCTGTGTGATAGCGTGCCGTGCACAAAAAAGGGTAGCGGGACGGCAGTTGTTAAAATGTAATGGTGTTTGTTTTCAAAAAAAAAATTAACTGCCCTTTTGCAATTGGTGTATCATTTCCTGTATCACCATTTCCTTTAGTTTTTCCACATCGCCATCGCCCATGCCTTTTGTTTGCACGGGCTCGCTCCACACAGCATGTATGGTGCCCGGGCGCAAAGCAATGGTATAAGGCGATAAAAATTTATCGGAATCAAACACGGTAATAATGGCCACAGGCGTTTGCGTGGCTATGGCTAATCGAAATGCTCCGTCTTTAAAAGGCAACAAATGTTTGTCAGTAGTGTTGCGCGTCCCCTCAGGACAAAGAAAAACTGAAATACCCTTTTTTATGGTTTTGCGCATGGCATCAATGCTTCTACTGCGGTCGTGTTTGCTATCGCGGTTAACCGTTATGTATAGGTTCCTGATCACATAGCCAAGCAAGGGTATTTTCCCCAGTTCGGCCTTAGACAAAAACCGGAAGGTGTTTTTGCAGGAACGAGCAAACAGCGGAATATCAAGCATGGAGCGGTGGTTGGCCACAAAAACATATGTTTTTCGGGGATCAATGAGGTGCTTGTTTTTGACCTTGTAACGTATCATAAAAAAGGTGAACAAAAACTGCGCCCACCCGCGCGAAATACGGTGTGCCCTTGCAGGAGCATGGCGTGGAGCACTCCATTTAAAAACAAAAAAATACAGAGGAAAAACCACCAGCAACGACAGCAGGAAGATGAGAAAGGCATAGCATCCGAAAGCAATTTTTAAAAAGCGCATAGGGAAGTTAAAACAACTAACAACTGTTCAGAAATTATTTGGCTAATGTAAGAAAAGGTGGGGCTAATATTTTACCTTTGCAACCGCAAAAAAAACACTTTTATGAGCACTATAGCAGATATAAGAGCACGACAGATTTTAGATTCACGCGGAAACCCCACCGTTGAGGTGGATGTGATTACAACCAATGGCATGTTAGGCCGTGCTGCTGTACCCTCAGGTGCATCAACCGGGGCGCATGAAGCCGTGGAACTTCGCGATGGCGACAAAAAAAACTACCTCGGCAAAGGGGTGCTAAAGGCGGTGAACAATGTGAACACGGCCATTAACGAGTCGCTGAAGGGCTTCCCTGTTTATGAGCAACGTTCCATTGATGACATCATGATTAAACTCGATGGGACAGAAAACAAATCGAACCTTGGAGCCAATGCATTGCTAGGCGTATCCATGGCTTGTGCCAAGGCTGCCGCTGCTGAAATGGGCTTACCGCTTTACCGATACATTGGCGGTGTGAATGCGCGCATGTTGCCGGTACCGATGATGAATATTTTAAACGGTGGCGCACATGCTGATAATAGCATAGATTTTCAGGAATTTATGATTATGCCTACAGGAGCGGAAACGTTTTCTGAATCGTTAAGGATGGGTGCTGAAATTTTTCATCACCTTAAAAATGTGTTGAAGGGCAAAGGCTTTTCGACCAACGTGGGCGATGAAGGAGGTTTTGCACCTAACATTAAATCGAACGAAGAGGCTATTAAAATTGTAATTGAAGCAATTGAAAAGGCTGGATACAAACCAGGCGAGAATGTTTTTATTGCCATGGATGCAGCAGCTACTGAGTTTTATGATGAAGCCAGCAAAATGTATGTGTTTAAAAAATCAACAGGTGATAAATTAACCTCATCGCAATTGGTTTCTTTTTGGAAAGACTGGTGTAGCAAATACCCCATTGTAAGTATTGAAGACGGATTGGCAGAGGACGACTGGGACGGCTGGAAAGAATTGACTATTGCCATTGGCGATAAAGTGCAATTGGTGGGCGATGATCTTTTTGTAACCAACACCAAACGTTTGGCGCGTGGAGTGGACGAAAATATTGCCAACTCCATTCTTGTAAAAGTAAACCAAATAGGCACTTTAACAGAAACCATAAATGCGGTGGAGTTAGCCAAGAACAACGGCTTTACGGCTGTAATGAGCCATCGTTCAGGAGAAACAGAGGACAGCACCATTGCTGACCTTGCTGTAGCCCTTAATACAGGGCAGATAAAAACCGGATCAGCATCACGCAGCGACCGGATTGCAAAATATAACCAGCTTATTCGCATTGAAGAAATGTTGGGTGATGCAGCACAGTTTCCTGGAAAAAACTTTAGAAATTTGCGATGATCAGAGGTTATTGCATAACTTTATAACCTTAAGTAATAAAACACCGATTTTACCATGGAAACCGGTAAGGAAGAAAACAATGAAATAAAACGCGAGCGTATTCGCGTAAAAAAAAGGATTAAGATCAAAAAAAAATCTGATCCGAAATCGAAATTTAAAAAAGGATTGGTACCTGTTGTTTGGGTAATAATCATTTTATTATTTATTTACATGCTGGTGGTCATGGTTAAAGAAGCCGATATTAAGGATGATGAGAAAAGCTATAGCAAACCAGCAGGAAAGAATTACTTGACCACGTCATTTGCTTACAGAGAAAACAATATCAGGATACTATCCGTTAAACACTTCGATAACATTTCATAAAAAGTATGGACAACATTAAAGAGAAATTTAAAGAGAAAGCCCTGCCCATGGCAGTAGAGATTAAAGACCTAGTAAAGACCCATGGCAATTTTGTTTTAGGACAATATACGGTTGAGCAGGTTTACCAAGGCATGAAAGGCATGGTAGGCATGGTTACAGAAACCAGTAAGCTGGATTCAGAAGAGGGTATTCGTTTTAGAGGTTACTCCATACCCGAATTAAGGGAAAAACTGCCAGTAAGTAAAGAAGGGCCTGAGCCATTGCCCGAAGGAATATTTTATTTGCTGTTAACAGGTGAAATGCCAGCATTGAAAGATGTGATTGAGGTAAACAATGAGTGGATGAAACGTGCCACTGTTCCCAAGCACGTGTTTGACATGTTGGATATGTTGCCTGAAAAAACGCATCCCATGACGCAGTTCAGCATGGCCATTATGGCATTGCAAACGGAGTCGGTATTTGCCAAGCGTTACCGCGAAGGCATGAACAAAAAGGACTATTGGGATCCAATGTACGAAGATGTGATGAATCTAATTGCTCGTCTTCCTCGCATTGCCTCTTACATTTATAGATCAACTTACAAGGAAGGTAAGCATATTGAACCGGATCCGAAATTAGATTGGGCTGGAAACTTTGCACACATGCTGGGGTTTGAAGCCCTTGACTTTAGAAAACTAATGCGCCTTTACCTAACCATACATGCCGATCATGAAGGCGGAAACGTTTCAGCACATGCAACGCACTTGGTAGGTTCTGCGTTAAGCGATCCCTACTTAGCCCTTGCAGCAGGCATGAATGGATTGGCAGGCCCACTGCATGGACTGGCAGCCCAAGAAGTAGCACGTTGGATTATTGAGTTGCGCGATGAGTATAAAGGTGTGCCAACACGCGAACAGCTTACTGAATTTATTAGGCAAACATTAGCATCGGGCAAGGTGGTGCCTGGTTACGGACATGCTGTACTGCGCAAAACCGATCCCCGTTACACAGCGCAACAAGATTTTGCCACCAAATACATGGCCGATGATGAGCTGTTTAAAATTGTGCAATTGATTTATGAAATAACTCCTGAAATATTAAAATCAACAGGAAAAATCAAAAACCCTTGGCCTAATGTTGATGCGCACTCCGGCATTTTGTTGATGCACTATGGCTTGGTTGAATACGATTTTTACACGGTGTTGTTTGGAGTTTCACGCGCCATTGGTGTGCTGGCCTCGTTACTGTGGGATCGTGCA
>JAYTNW010000355.1:0-7986 GCA_043748115.1 Bacteroidota bacterium
CATTATTTAGAATTGGTAAACGGTAATTATGTTGCCAGCTCTTACCGCGAATTTAATATACCAGCGGCATCATCGGGTAACAGCATTTCGGGCTTTAGGCTCATGATAACTGGACCATGCCAGCCAGCGGCCGTCAGGTGATAAATCCAATTCCTTCGCAAATATTTTTGCTCCATCGTTACCTAAGCTTAATGCAGGGGATGGAAAAATGGTGGTTCCGGCACTCACGCTTCCATTGTTAAAAACCGTAATTCGCTTTATTAAACCATCGCCACTTGCAGTAATATGCGGAAAGCCCGACCCTGCCATCCAGTACAAATATCGGTCGCCACTGCCGTTAACGTTGCCTATTGCAAGGGCTCCAAATTCTGTCATGGCACCTCCTGTAGGGTTGGCAATTTGGTCAATAGGGGCAGTGGGGGCATCAACAGAAAAACTAAACATGTCCACCACCGCCCTGTAAATCCCGGTGGGAGTGGTAACTCCACCTTTGGTGGTAAAAATGTTGAATTTTTTTTGTAAGCAGCTATTGTTACCAAATGGCACTATCACCACCTCAGGCCCTCCTGTATTTATATTTCCCATGAGTGTGTTGTTATAATCATACACCCCACCATCAGCAACATAAAACAAAAGATTGCCTGCATTATCATACATGCCATTGGCAACATTGCCTGCTGTGGCCGGGACTGTGCCGTTTACTGTGGGCAATGCGGTAACACTGGGTGCCACTCCCGGTGGCATATACACCTGTTTGGGTGCTATGTACCATTTGCGTAGTTGTGTTTGGCCTGCAGCCGTGTGGCATAGCAACACGATGGCTGCCAGTAAGGTGGTTACGTTTTTTATTTTGTTAGGTGTTTTAATGTTGTATAATTATTTTTTGCGTACAAACAGAATTGCTTGTTTTAAGCACAGCCATATACATTCCCGATGGCAGATTTTGCAATGGCAAGGTGGTGCAACTGTTGTTATTAATTTTTGCAGAATAAACCAGTTGTTGCTGCACATTATATACATGCAACATGGCAGGTTGATGACCCGGTGTGTTTTTTAGATGTACTGTAAACATTCCCGATGAAGGGTTTGGGTAAATGGTAAATGCAAACGGGTTATTTACTTCGGCTATGCCTGTGCCGTTGTTAACATTGCCAAGGCTATCAGTTTTTATAATGTATGCACCTAATGGTGAATTTTGGGTTATCCCGGATATGATAAACCCTCCATCGGAGGTATTTCTAACAAAATATCCGATTTGATTGTTATTAGTGCCGTACTTCCTCGTCCATAATGTATCACCATTTAAGTCTGTTCGTATTAGGTAAACGTCATAGCCTAAAGTTATTGAACCTTTTGTATAGCCGCAGACCATATAACCATCGTTTAGCGGCAAAATGGATTGAGCTATTTCTTCAACGTTTTTATGGTATTGCTTGCCCCATATTTTATTGCCGTTGGCATCGGTTTTAATTATATAAATATTGTAAGCAAAAACGCTATTATCATACGTAAAACCAGCCATTATAAATCCACTATCAGCAGTGCTTTTTACGTCCATTGCTTGTTCAGAAGCAAAATAATTATAAGTGCGTGTCCAAAGCGTATCGCCAAAGGAGTTGGTACGTATTAAATAAAAATCGCTGGTCATATTACTTGTAGCATGAACTCCGGCTATAACAAAACCATTGGTAAGGGTTTTGTCAATAGCATAGCCTTCGGTTTGAAGTGGAGAGTAATCGTAAATTTTATTGGCAACCTTAACTCCATTGCTTAGGCATCCCATAAAATAAGCTGAGAGGTGTGTAATAGGTTGCGGATGAAAATAACCAGCAATTCCGTAAATCGAGTTATTTATTGTTGCCATGCAATTGCTACTTAAATTCGTTCCTCCAACCCCTGCACTTAACAGTTGTGTCCACAAAGTATCTCCTTGCGCATTAAGGCGCATTAACCAGCTTTTAGGAAAAGGACCGCCCGCATCATACAAGGCGTTTACAATGTATCCGCTATCAGGCAATTGTTCCATATACATGCCTCCTTCCATGCTGGGGCCACTGTATATTTTAGCCTACTCAATAGTGCCAACAGAGTCTAATTTTACCACCATCACATCATTACCACCATAGGAGCTGGTGCCGCAAAAAGCGTAGCCGCCATCAAATGTTTGTTGTATGCTTGAAGCATTAACACAACCCAACGTATCAATTACCTTTTCAAAGGTGTTTTGGGCGTTTGCATTATTGCAAAAGCAAAAGGCGAAAAGGAGCAGGAGTACGATTTTTATCATGGCTGATTTGTTTGGTAGTGTAATGGTACAAAAAAAAGTACATCTTAATCAAACAAACAGGGCGCAAAAGAAATCCTTTGCGCCCTGCCATCATTAAAAAAAGCTTATTAATTACTGCACATCATTGGTGCTGCGTATCTGCAATTGCTTGGAGGTGTTAAACTGTGTTAAAACACCTGTTATGGAAACAGGAGCGGCAGGTGTATTGTTGCCTGCGAAGGTTGCAGTGGAGCGAGTATAAAGTACTACTGAATTAGGTGTGGAACCATCATTTAAAGGCAAGCCTGCATTTCCACCTGAGCCAAAAGTTACTGTGGTGCCATTATTAATTGTAGTGTTCACCACTTTTACAAGACGTGATTCATACTCTTCAAAATTGGCGGTAAGAGTTGCCAGCGTTACCGCGATTGGTGTTAAGGCAGGCAATCCTGTAATAATACTTGAAGTTACAGTGTTATTGATCTGCAGCCATCCATTAAACTCTCCCAAAGTTAATCCGGCTACGGTTACATCCAATTGTGTTCCCAATGGGTAGTTAGGATTAGAAGTGAAGCGAACACATATTCCTCCTGTGCCATCATCAAAAGTGTAGTTACCTGCACTCAACATTCCCGTTGTATAATCAGAAGTTACAGTACCTTTAATGTGTACGTTAGCAGGAACTGTTGTTGTTCCTGTAGTAAACAAAGTTCTAATGCTGTCAACTGTCAAATACGTAGTATCCAATGTAGCGGTTTGGCAAATGTTACCATCACAACGCTCGATATCTGCTGTTACATCGGCTGTGTTGCGCAAAAACACTTGTTTGTCATTGTTGTATTTCTGGTAAATTGCTGTTACGGTACCTGATTTACAAGGAACGGGCTGACCGGCAAAATCAGCATATCCACTTGTGCGAACTATAATACTTAAACCTGCACAGTTTTGCAGATAATGGTTGGTGGTTACTTTATTAATTGCGTCTGCAAAAGGTTGCCCAACTTCAGTAAAATCAAATTGTACCGAGTCAAACTGAACCAATGTATTCAAATCAGCATCTGTAAGACTGGTTACTGTACGTTTACGCGGTATCACCACATTGCCCCAGCTACCTCCTGTGATATAATTATTGATAAGAGCAGAAGGAATTCCATCAACAGCAGAGTTAACTAAAGCTCCCAATTTGGGTGTACCATTCACTGATTGAAGAAAAAGCCCTTTTGCTTTTATAAAAACCCTACGGCCAGTAAAGTAAGTGGTAAAGTAATCTGCCTTGTCAATCAAAAGGCTGATACCCGCTGTTGAATCTTGAATAATCATTTCTTTGTAATAGTTGCCTGACTTATCATCAGCCACTACGATGGCAGAAAATACCAGGTCCTGTGTGATCTCCACCGGAAATGCTCCTACCAAGGACAATAAACTGTCAATTGTACAGGTTGTTGTTATTTCAGGATCTACATCTGTTGAAGGTGCATCATCAAAATCGTCTTTCTTTACGCATGATGAAAAATTCAGAGCCATAGCCACTAAAGCTATTCCTGTAAATGTTTTAACTGCTTTTATCATTGTTTTAATTTTTTTCTTTTAAAATTTAATTTGTTGACGGGTTTATCAATTCATTCGTAAAATAAAACTGATCATATAAGTTCGGCCAAACGCATAGCTGTAACGCGTAAAGGTGTTGTTGCTAAAATTTGCAGCGGCAGCTTCTTCTTTGTTTACTTCGCTCCACTCATATCCGTTAAGCACAATGTCTTTATTATCCAACACATTATTAATGTTAAGGTTAATAAGGAAGAACGTGTTACGTTTTAGGGATTTTATTTTATTGTTGAGTTTAATAGACCAACCCGCGTTTAAGTCAAGCGTCATTTGCCCTTTAAAGCGCTGCTGGCTTAAAATATTGTCCCATGTTTCACTCTCCTTATCAACGCCATCAATTTTATCAGCCGTTCTGCGAGGGGCAAATGGTACGGCATAAATATTATCGAAGTAGTTAAGAGATGCTCCAACGTTCCAGAATTTTTTAGAGCGGTAGCTGATACCTGCAGTGTAAGCACTTTGCGGAGTACGTCCGATGTGGAGGTTTTCCATATAAATTATTTCTCTGGCAATGGTCTCTGAACTGTTGTCAACCGTTTGTGTAACCCGAGGGCGTGAACTGTAATAGTACTGACCAATAGATGCTACTGCTATTGCTGAAAATCCTTTTCCGAGGTTGGCATCAGCAGAAATTTCAACACCGGTGTGATTTTTTTCTACCCCTTGCAAGGTATAGTTAACATAGGCTCCATAAAACTCATTGAAAAAACTGCGGGTTTCTGTACCATCGGTAAAATGGGTGAAATAACCTTTAAGTTTAAACTTAAATTTGGGTGCTGTTAAAATATAACCTCCTTCAACGGTAGAAACTTTTTCATTGGTGAGGCTGTCAGGGCTTTGGTTTCTTTTTCGTGGGGAGAGATAAGCATTATCAAAATCTGGAGCTTTGGAGCTGAACCCGGTATTAACGAAAAGATAATTGCGTCCGTTAAGCTTGTAGGTAAGTCCGCCTTTGGCAGCAATATCAGTAAAAACTAAGGTTTTTGATTTTCCATAAGAGTCTTCAGGGAAAAGTCCATTCCTGTAATTTCCGTAGCGATACATGGTGGAGTAAGTGGTTTGCAAAGCACCAAACAAATCAACCTTGTTATACTTCGCCAATGCCTGAGCCCATACATTTGATTTAGACAAATGCGCTTCGTAATCGTAACCAAACTTATCGCCTTCACGAACAATATGGTTAGGAGTGTTAAGATTGTTTTCGCTCAGATCTGGAGTTCCAGGAAAATCCTGCAAAGCAAATTTATCCACATCTCTAAACATGAAGGCGCCAAGCAGATCTTCAGCTACTTTATAAAAACGTGAAGTTTGCTGTTGGTAGCTTGCCCCCAAACTTACACTTACGTTATTATTTACAATGGTGTTATAAACGGTATTAAAAGATCCGCGTCTGGTTTCTGTTACGCGATTTTCTATCATGTAATATGCAAATTTACCGGTAGCATCATTTCCTTCAATAGCATCCACATTTCTAAAAATGGTATCGGGCTGATAGTAATTTGCATTTAGCAGATTATCCCATTGCACCTGTAAAGCATCAGGATTGGCTTTAAGCGTGGAGTCCACTTGTGCGGCAACTACGGGATCCTGGAAGTAAGACGGGAAATTTCGGTAATAATTAGGGCGAGGATCAGATCCAAACCAATTGAGGGCTGTACGTTCGCGTTTGCCAGCGGTGTAGGAAGCTGAGGTCATTAAGGAAGCGTTGTTGCTAATGCGCCATTCATGAGATAGGTTGAAAAGAGGCTGGTGGTTACGTCCAACAGCGCTACTACGTACTCTTCCGTTTTGATAGCCCCAGTTAGAATTATAGTAATGGCTTCCGGCTATGTCATAAACTTCACCGGTATTGGTGGAAATGGCTGTATTCTCCACCTGGCTTCCCAAAACAGTAAATGAAAGTTCATGCTTATCCATTAGCTTAGATACGCCCAGGTAGTAGGCATTTCCATCATAATAAGTTCCATCAACAAATCCTTCCTTAGCCCATCTGCGTGAGTATGAAGCGGCAAAAGCCCATCCATTTTTGTTAAAACCCGAACCATAGGTAAGCATAAAACGATTATCAAATGTTCTATTAGCAACAGAAAAAGTTGCCTGCAATTGCTTGCGTTGACGAGAAGCGCGTGAGTCAATACTATAGCTGCCTCCAATTCCTCCAAAAGCGTAACTGGCAGGATTTAAACCTGTTGTACTTTCTCTTGAGCGAACCACATCATTAAGCCCACTCCAACTTGCAAAGGCCGTGCGTTCGTTTACCAAATCCAACTCTGGCACACCATTCATCAGGGTGGTAAAGTGTTCATCCTCATAACCACGCACTTTAAAATAGGCTATGCTCCAGTTAAATTGAGCTGCTGAGGCAAAGGCATCGCGTGATGCCCCTAATACACTTGACACATTGGCCTGTGTAGTGCCTCCGGCCGACTCATCATCTTCTAATGTCACCACAGGGATATCGGCTTCTGGCGTTACAGTAGAAGGGCTAGATAAAGCCCTTACTTCTTTTAAAGCCACCTCCGGCTGATTTGCGTCAACATCAAATGTAAAATTGGAAAACTCTACATCTTGTACCGATAAAACGTATTTTCCGTAAGCTACGTTTTTCATTTCAAAAGTACCGTCATCGCCAGTGGTAGCCTGGTAGTTAGTACCATTTAAAACAACTACGGCATTTTGCATAGGAACACCCTTGTCATTTACAAGTGTTCCTTTGATTACGGATGTCTGCGCCCATCCTATCAACGGAAAGCACGCCAGCAGCGTAATTAAAAGTCTTTTTAGCCTCATTACTTTATTTTTTATTTAGGGGTGCAAATCTAAGTAATTAAATTTTACGAAATTGTAAAGTATATTTTAACCTTAATGTAATGTTGAAGATAAATGCTCTCCCCACCTATATGCTTATCCAGCACGTTGTAAATGGCTGTTTTCATAAATTAAATTGTTTAAATTCAATTTATTTGTGGTGAAATTAAAATTTATCATTCTATGATAAGAACAATCGTACTTCTTCTGATTTCCAATGTGTTTATGACATTTGCGTGGTATGGTCATTTAAAATTTAAAGAAGTAGCACTTTGGAAGGTCGTACTCATCTCATGGTTTATCGCCTTTGCAGAATATTGTTTTATGGTTCCTGCCAACAGGTATGGCAGCGATGTGTTTACAGCCCCACAGCTTAAAGCTATTCAAGAAATAATAACCCTCGTGGTTTTTAGTGTGTTTTCTGTATGGTATTTAGGCGACAAATTTACCTGGAACTATGCCATAGGCTTCATGTTTATTATTTTGGCGGCTTGGTTTATTTTTAAAAAGTAAGCAATCCTCGAAGGCTAAACCGTTTAAGCAGAAAGAGTGGTAAGTTGAAATTGGCTAGCGTCAAACAACCCAAGGTCACCAATTTTAAAATGTGGAATTACCAGCAAGGCCATAAATGAAAGAGTCATGTAAGGTGCTTTTAAAGGCGAACCCATTTGCTTTGCCATGTGATTCAATTGAGCGTAGGCTTTTCCTATTTCATCACAGGGTTTATCACTCATTAATCCCGCAATAGGCAAGGCCACCGTTTTGCTCACCTCGTGATGCACAGCACACAATCCTCCTCCAGATTGCATCAAAAGGTTAATGGCGTTGGCAATATCTTCATCAGCAACACCCACCGCTATAATATTGTGCGAGTCATGCGCAACAGTTGAGGCTATGGCACCACTCGTTATGCCAAAATTTTTGATAAAGCCCACCACGGGTTTAGACTCACGGTAGCGGTTAGCTACCACTATCTTCAAAACATCATTTTTAACATCGCTCTCTATAAATCCATTAACCACATAAGCTTCATGTACTATGCAATTGGTGATCAGTTGCCCGTCAATAGCCTCAATTACTTTTATTTTTTCGGGACCGCTTTCCACCTTAATATCATCAACTGATACCGTGTAACTTTTAAAGGAGTTAATGATTGGGTGGTTCTTCTCTTTCAACACACTTTTTCCGTTCCCTGCCACACATTCGCCATTCACAAAAATTTTTATTATGTTTAATTTCCGCAGATCGTCTGTAACAATAAAATCCGCAAAATCTCCTTCGCGTAACATCCCTACATCAAGGCCGTA
>JAYTNW010000356.1:0-1836 GCA_043748115.1 Bacteroidota bacterium
AACCATTAGCACTACCACACTACCGCCACAAAAAGTTTATGGCAAAAAAGGAGCCTACCTTTTATTTTTTGATGCACAGGGCAAACAGGTAAAGGAAATAGCAGCGCAAACCGGAACCAATGAAATAAACATTGCTGACTTTAGTTCAGGAATTTATGTATGTGTGCTTGCTGTTGATGGGTATAATTGGGGAAGTGTTATGGTGGTGAGGCGGTAACTATAACGGTGGTTTTAACACATCGTAAAAATTATTAATCAGCCCTGTTCAAAGAGACTATTTATACCTAATCCCAATTTATTGTTTGGTTCAATTTTCCCATTTGTATAAACTACGCCAGCAAAAGGATCATTATTAATCAGCAAGGGGCCATCCAAATCAACCCAGTGGGCTTTTGATTGTAAGGTGGCTGCTGCTGCAACACCACAGCTACTTTCGCTCATGCAACCTAACAAAATCTTTAAGTCAAAAGCAGTTGCTCTTTCAATTATTTCTCTAGCGGACGAAATTCCGCCACACTTCATCAGTTTAATGTTAATGCCATCAAAACATGTAGCTGTTTTTTCCAAATCTTTTAACGTTTGAAATGCTTCATCGGCAAAAATGGGAAGCGGTGATCTCTGTTTCAGCCAATGCGAATCGTCCCAATTTTCCTTAGGCAAAGGCTGCTCTATGAACAATACATTTTTACCAGCCAACCATTCTATCATTTCCAATGCTTCATCTTTTTTTTCCCACCCTTGGTTAGCATCTACGCATAGTGGTTTAGGTGTTACACCTCTAATGATTTCAATCATTTCTTTATCGTGCTGCCCACCCAATTTTACTTTAAGCATCATAAATGCTTCGGCTTCTTTTACCTTTTCTGCGATTTTATCAGGAGCATCCATGCCTATAGTATGCGTACAGTAAGGAATAGGTTCATTTGAAAAACCTAAAAGCTGCGACACAGAAACATTATTTATGCGAGCCCAAAGATCGTGTAAGGCAATATCAAGGGCTGCTTTGGCAAAATAATTTCCTGCTCTGTTTTGAATGTGGGCAACTGCATACTCAAAATCAGGAAGTGAATGAATGCTCTTTAAAGAAATGGATGAAATGAACTGAACAACGCTGTCCTGTGTTTCGGGAAGATAGGGGGGTAAGGTGGCTTCGCCATAACCGATAAAGTTACCTTGTTGTATTTTAACGACAATGGAAGGTGTGTGCGTGCGCGTTCCTGCAGCAAGCGCAAACGGATGTTTATAAGCAAGTTGATAGCGATGCCATGATATTTTCACAGCGAGTAAAAATAGTTTTTACTTTAATAGGTCCATCACTAGTTTACAAAAAGGAAATTTTAAAATACACGTTTCGTAAAATTCAGTTCTTCTTAAGGAGGGGGGAAGCAGATTTTAAAGACCTCTTAATTTCTTCCAGTTAAAATCTAATTTGTAGGAAAGCTCTAAAGAGATAAAAGTGTAACCGTCAGATTTTCGTTTATTACCGCGCTGGCTTGTTTGAACACCTTCATAGCCATTTGTTCCTCTACCCGTTGGGTCAGAAATGTATTTTGCAAGTTCCTGATTTTTTGCATCGGGAAAATTGGCTGCAATATCTTCATAGGTAGCATAGGCTTCACTTACATCATCCAGATAATCGGTGACAAATTTCAGGTAGCTGAACTCAGCAGAAAGATTCATATTTTTGGAAAGACCGAAGCGCCATCCAAAGCCCATAGGAAAACCGATGTGACAAAGATTATAAGGGCGTTTTTGTCCAAGTTCACTGGTGTATCCTTGTCCTTCGGTGCGCCAGTCGTCCAAGTTGGTTTCATATTTACCATCTTTTTTAATCAC
>JAYTNW010000357.1:0-2954 GCA_043748115.1 Bacteroidota bacterium
CTCGCCACGTTTCCGTTCGTTACTGGCCGGTGATACCTTAAATGCATCCATTGACTTTAGCAGTAAATCATATCCCGGTTTAAATGCGCTTTGGATGGAAGTGAATCCGCGTAACGATCAGCCCGAGCAACTCCACTATAATAATTTTGCAAAAATTAACTTTAATGTTAATCGTGACATGACCAATCCTATTTTGGATGTTACCTTTGATGGAGTGCATATCCTCAATGGCGATTATGTTTCGGGCAAACCGCAAGTAGCGATACGCTTAAAAGACGAAAACAAATACCTTGCATTAAATGATACGTCAAAGTATGTAATCGGTTTAACCACACCGGGCGGTGAAGTGAGGCAGCTTTATTTTGAACCCTCGCCATCCACTTCGTCATTGTCTGAAAAGTTAAGATGGATACCCGCTCAATTGCCAGACAATACCTTTCGAATTGAGTTTAATCCCATTTTGAGCGAAGATGGCACCTATGAGCTGTCAGCACAAGCGCGTGATGAGTCAGGAAACCTTTCGGGAAATAACAGCTATCGCGTTTCGTTTGAAGTGGTCAACAAAAGTTATATTACCAATGTGTTAAACTACCCTAATCCTTTTACCACCAAAACAAGGTTCGTGTTTACCCTCACCGGTAACGAAGTACCTACATTTTTTAAAATACAGATTATAAACATCAGCGGAAAAGTGGTAAAGGAAATTCGCCAAAACGAGATTGGTCCAATCCGAATTGGAAATAACATTACTGATTATGCATGGGATGGAAAAGATGAGTTTGGTGATCAACTTGCAAAAGGGGTTTATCTGTATCGTGTGATTACACAAATTAATGGCGAGTCCATTGATAAGTGGGATGATAATAAACTCGGTAAAGATTATTTGTCATACACGGATAAGTTTTTTAAGAAGGGCTGGGGTAAAATGTACTTGTTAAAATAGCTTACGTTTTTAGGCTTTATTCCCAAAAATTCTGATGGATAGTGGCCACCTAAAAATGTTCTTGCGCAAACCTGAAGTCATCAGGCTTGCTATTTTTATTGCGCTGTTACATGCTTTATTTTTTTTGTTTGCCTTAAACAGCAATAACATTTATTTGTCTGTGGATAGCCGTGAGTACCTTCATCAGGTAGAAAACCTAAAGCATCATTTTTCATGGTATGCCGGTGACTGGAATAAGCCCCATGAGGATTTTTTAGAAACAAGGAGGCCGCCCGCCTATGCTTTTTTTATTGCTTTTTTAAGATTGTTTTCAGCAAGTGATTTTTTGGTGTTGTTCGTTCAAAATATACTAAGTATTATTAATTTGCTGTTGACTTGCTTCTTGGTTTCTGTGATCATGCGTAAGCAAATTATCAACTATGTTTTTGTAATTGCTCTTTTACTTTTCCCCACACAGCTAATCTATGCCAATATGATTATGGCTGATGTGTTATTTCAAACATTTCTATTGCTTGCCGTCTTCTTTTTTTATCGGTTTTCTGTTGAAAGAAAAACTATTTTTTTCTTCAACTTCAATTTGATGATTGCCTTCGCAGTGCTCACAAAACCCGTGATGTATTTGTTTCCTATCTTAATTTTAGTGTTGTGTCTGTTGTGGTATTCAAAAAAAATGTTGCAGTTAAAGGATGTCTTTTTTGTGACATTGCCTGTGCTTGTTGTTTTAGCACTGTGTTTTTATAATTATAGAATGACGGGTCTGTTTCATTACAGTAGTGTTAATCAAAAGTTTTTATCTGAGTATGGAGCCTATCTCTCTGTTGGTGAAAGAGGTGATGCAGATGCTCAGTTTAAAATAGATTCCATTTTATCAAAGGCCAATAAAATGCCTGATTTTAAGAGCTACAGTGTGTTTATCAACGAAGCCAGTAACGACCTTATAAAGCAAAATCTCGGTAGGTTTTTATGGATGCAGAGCAAAGGCATGGTTCAGTTTTTTGTTGACCACGGACGCTGGGATTTGTATGCCTTTTTTGTGAACCCAGATCATACTCAACTGCAAGGGTGGAAATATTTTTATCAAAAAGATGGCCTAGCAGGGGTGTGGTTTTACTTGAAGGGATTTAATGTCTTGCTAATCGGATATCTTGTTTTAATTACGTTGATGAATGTGTGGTTGCTTTTCGCATTGCTGCGTTTTTTTTTAAATACCACGGTCAATTACAACTTTCGATTACTCATTGCTTGTCTTGTTTTTTACCAAGTTGCTTTAACAAGTGTGGTGGGGTGCAGCAGGTATCGCATGGCGATTTACCCGTTTCTGTTAATGAGTGCGGCTATAGTTGTAAACAGCAAAGAGAAGAAAAACGTGTTGCTAGGGTAACCTTATTTTCTTTTTTCGTAACGGCAAAGTCCTTCGTCTAAATATTTAGTGTAGGTTTTTATATCAGGAGTGTATCCTCTCGGATGGGCCAAAAGATTAGCTTGATTGTCTAACAAAACATAATAAGGTTGAGAGTTGGTTTTGTAATTGGTAATCTGCAACTCGCTCCATTTATTCCCGATGGTTTTAATTTTTTTTCCGGTAACGGATGAAGTAAATTTTTTGTCCTCGGGCAATTCTTCTTTGTCATCAACATAAAGAGAAATGAGCACGAATTTGTCCGACAATCTTTTCAAAACCTCCGGGTCGCTCCACACGTTATCTTCCATCTTACGGCAATTTACGCAACTCCATCCGGTAAAGTCAACCATCACTGGCTTACCAACCGACTTCGCATATGCCATTCCCGTTTCATAATCATGGTAACAATTTAGGTTGTGAGGGCAATGTCCGCTAGAGGCTTTTTCAGGGTCAATCCATTCTTTGTAAAATTCAGGAGGAGGAAATCCGCTGATGAGTTTTAAGGGTGCCCCCCAAATGCCGGGAACTAAATAGACCGTAAAGGATAAGGAGAGAATAGCAAAAAGTAACCGGGGAACGCTGATGTGTTTTATGTCGCTGTCATGCGAA
>JAYTNW010000358.1:0-6324 GCA_043748115.1 Bacteroidota bacterium
GGCATTTTTCTTTTCAGCACTGATTTTGTGCAAAAGCTAAACACCGTTCCCGGTGCATGGAGCGGAGCCGGATACATCCTTATTCTGGCAGTGGTAGGAACCGTTATTTCCACCGTAATTTTTAACCAGCTCATTCGCATGTCTTCTGCGCTTTACGCGTCATCCGTAACCTACTTAATTCCATTTGTGGCCGTGCTGTGGGGCTTGTATGATGCAGAAACCTTTAATGGCTTTTATTTACTTGCACTGGTCATTATTCTGCTTGGCATTTACTTGATTAATGTTAAACCTAAACAACTGAAGACATAAGTTTTAGCTTTCAAAAAAGTTGAAAACGAATTAAGGCTAGGTGGGCATGATGCTATGCAGCTTTAAAAAAAATTAAAAGCAATATCCAATGCTTCCCTCTAAGAAATCAGCTTGCCCCAAATTGGTTTTAATATATACTCCCGCAAACCAGTTGTTGCGCGAATAAAGGGTAGCATCATGAAGATAATATTGGAACCCAATACGCGCAGTAAGTCTGCTTTTTAATTTATTATGCAATGTGTTGTTGTTCTCTCTTTTTAAGCGCTCTTTAAATACTGGGTTGTATAAATACACTCCACCGTTGGTTAGCATACTAAAATGGCCCATTAAAAACTCATGCCCCAAAACAAATTGCAACGCTGTGGAACGCCACCGCAGGTTATCATCATAATACTCTTGACTGGTTATAAAATCATAAACACCAGTGTTGTACCAACCCTCTAAACCGGCATGTAGTTTATTTACCGGGGTCACATATTTGGTAGCATAAAAGGCGGCCAAGTAAATTGGATATCGAGGACCATTCACCGGAAAGGTGGTGTTTCCCTGCTCGTTTTGTCCCAACGCTATCCGCACAGAGAGGTGTGTTTTTTTATCAGGCAACAAGCTTTTCTCTCCCAACAAAAAAGTAGCAGGTTTGATGTGATACCTCATGCCCAATCCGGCTACAGTAATATTAGCACCTGAATTGGGGAGTTTGTAATGAGAGTTGGAATAATGATATATAGAGCCCTGCAAATCAACAGACCAAAATGGGTTGATGAAATAACGAATGCCTACAGTAGCTGCAGCACAAAAAGTAAGATGTGAACCTATTATAACGTTATTCGGATTATCCAATTCATCATATCGCTTTGTAAAATAACTTCCGCCAAATGCAGGAATGGCCTCCAGAAAAAGTTTGTCGTTAAGCTTAAACTGAAATTCCAACCTGTACAATAAATTGAACATAGCGCCAACTTCTTTTCTATTGCCTAACGAGCCATAAATAAATTGAAACGATGCCATAGGAAACTTATAATACGGATGCCAGGCACGAGTACCGTTTAGTTTATTGCCTATGGTAACAGATTGCAGCGTGGCCATTTTAAGTTCAGGAAAAACAGGAAAGTTTTTTATGATTTTTCCAGCAGCGAAAGAGTATCCAATATAAGCCGGATCTTTAAGGGATTGTGCAAATGAAAACTTTTGCAACAACACAAAAGCTACAAACAAAATTACAGAACGATGTGTCGCGAAGAAGTTGAGAATATATGCTTTAGAGCAGGTCAAGCGAAAGACTGAATGATGGTTACAAAACTTCTTGACTTGAGCGATGCACCACCAATGAGTCCGCCATCCACATCTGGCAAGGCAAACAACTCCTTGGCATTATTCTCATTGCAACTACCTCCATAAAGTAGAGAAGTTTCTTCAGCAGTTTCCATTCCATATTTTTCTGCAATGAGCCCACGAATATAAGCGTGTATTTCCTGCGCCTGTGCGGGTGTTGCCGTTAAACCTGTGCCAATAGCCCAAACCGGTTCATAAGCAATAACCACATTTTTAAATGCTTCCTTGTCTAGATGAAAAAGACCTTGCTCCAATTGCAATTTTACTACGTTAAACTGTAGGTTGCCTTCCCGCTCTGTTTTTGTTTCGCCACAACAAAAAATGGGGATGAGTTTATTTTCCAAAGCGTGATCAACTTTTTTTGAAAGCATTTGATTTGTCTCCTTAAAAAAACTTCTACGTTCACTGTGTCCAATAATAACGTATGAAGCCCCCGAAGATGAGATCATTGCTGCGGAAACTTCGCCTGTAAATGCGCCTGCTTTTTCAGAAGAACAATTTTGTGCAGCTACTTTTACTTTGCTGCCTGTTGCCATCCGGCTTACAGGGTGAACATATAAAAAAGGAGGCGACACTATAATTTCAACATTGTTTCTAACCTCATCGTTAGCCATCGCAATTACTTCCGATGCCAGTTTGCAGGCTTCATCAAAGGTGCAGTTCATTTTCCAGTTGCCCGCCACTATTTTCTTTCGCATAACATTTTAGTTTTGCTCAAAAATAAATTATTTATCCCATGAATTTAAAAAAAGAGCTGATAAGGGAGCATTCTAAGCGACTAACGGTTAAAATTATTAACTATGTAAGTGATGACCAGAAACGTTTTGATGAATTGCTGCGTTATTTCTTTTCAAAGGATGAGATTATATCTTCTCATGCAGCATGGGCTATGAGCTATTGCGGGCAAGAGCATCCACAGTTACTTAAAAAGCATCTTCCTAAAATGATCAGCAACCTGAAAAAAAAAGTACATCCTGCCATTAAAAGAAACACGATGCGGGTTATGGAAAAAATAGAAATTCCTGAAAAATTGCAGGGGAAAGCTTTTGAGGCATGCCTTGAATTAATCACTTCCGCCAATGAGACTATTGCGGTAAAAGCATTTGCTATGGGTGTAGCCGCCAACATCTGCAAGGAGCAAGTTGACCTGATTCCGGAATTTAAAATGATCATTACATCGCAGGAGATGACTGATTCGCCAGCTATAAAAAACAGAATAAAAAAAATTCTCCTGTCTTTAAACAAAACAGCTAAGGCGCCAATGGGCTAAATTTATCACCCTCTTTAAGCAACCATGCAGTTTTAATCTTTGGCCTTAAAACATCTTAGAAGGATTGAGAATATTAAGAGGGTCGAATAATTTTTTGATGCCACGTTGTAGGTTTAACTCCACCTCAGAAAAACGAATGCCCATGTAATTTTTCTGCACCCACCCTATTCCATGTTCACCAGAAATAGTTCCTCCCAACTTTACGCACAATTGAAATATTTCTGTAATGCCGTGCGGAAGTTTCTCGTCCCAATCGGCATCACTCATTTCTTCTTTGATAATGTTAACGTGCAGGTTTCCATCACCGGCATGGCCATAACACACGCTGCGGAAGCCATACTTTGCGCCAATATCCTTTACCCCTTTCAACAATTGAGGTAATGCAGCACGGGGCACAACGGTATCTTCTTCCTTGTAAACAGAATGTGATTTTACAGCTTCGCCCACTGCGCGCCTTGCTCTCCAAAGGTCTGCCTTTTGTTGAGCGCTTTCTGCAAACAAAACCTCATCGCATTCATAGGCATACATGATCTCCGTTATCTTTTCGCATTCCTTAAAAAGAACCTCTTTATCGTTACCATCCACTTCAATCAGCAAATGCGCTTTGACTCCATCTTTAACAGGAATTTTTACATCCACATGTTTCATAACAAAGTTTATAGCATCTAACTCCATAAACTCCATGGCTGATGGCGTTATGCCTGCTTTAAAAACTGCTGATACCGATTCGCAAGCTTTCTCTGCAGATAAAAATGGAACAAGCATCAATAAATTTTCTGTGGGTAACGGAATCAATTTTAAAACCACTTTGGTGATTACACCTAAGGTCCCTTCACTACCCACCATTAACTGTGTTAAGTTATATCCGGTAGAATTTTTTAGAACATTTGCACCCGTCCAAATGATTTCACCTGTTGGCAAAACCACTTCACAGTTTAGTACATAATCTTTAGTAACACCATATTTTACTGCCTTAGGCCCACCACTACACTCCGCCAAATTTCCACCAATAAAACAACTGCCCCGGCTGGCTGGATCGGGAGGATAAAACAAACCTTTGGCTTCAACGGCATCACGTAGGTGCTGATTGATGACGCCCGTTTCAACAGTACACTGCAAATTTCTTTCATCAATTTCTAAAATTGAATTAAACCGCTCCATGGATAAAACAATTCCGCCATGCACGGGCAATGCTCCACCGCTTAAGCCTGTTCCGGCACCTCGTGGTGTAACCGGAATTTTATACTGGTTGGCTAATTTTAATACTGCTGAAATTTCTTCAGGGGTGCGTGGTTTTACGACAACTTCTGGTTTAAAAACTAAATCCTCTGTTTCATCATGTCCGTAATCATTCAATGATTCTTCATCGTACAAAACAAATTTTTCTCCGCAAATAGATTTTAATTCGTTGAGGATTTTGATATCAGTTTGGGTGTATAGTAATGTTTCCATTTTTGTCCTTACTGCTTTACAGTAGTTGTTTCTTTTCTCGTCAACAAAATTAATCCTAAAAAGGTTAGGCTACCATTTAAAATTATTAACTCATTTCCGAATTTATATCCGCCAAACCATGCTACAGAATTTGTGTCGAGTATGTAACAGATTACCGGTGATAAAATACCGATAAACGGCACTGCTTTGTCTAATACATTTCTTTTGGTGAGAATACCAAAGGCAAACAAACCCAACAAAGGCCCGTAAGTGTAATTGGCAGCACGGAATATTTGTCGCACCACGGCCTGGTCGTTTATGGCATGGAATAAAACGATCACTCCCAACAACACAAACCCAAAGACGATGTGTACAATTTTTCTCGTTTTTGTTTTTTGCTCTTCTGTATATTTTCCATCTTCAAAACCTATGAAGTCAATACACACAGATGCTGTTAATGCTGTTAATGCTCCATCAGCACTTGGATAGGCTGCTGAAATTAATCCGATGATAAAACAAATGGCCGAGAACGTGCCTAAATTATTTAACGCTATGGTTGGGAAGAGGTCGTCCGTGGTACGTTCAGGCATAACAATGCCTTTTGTTGCGATATATTGATATAACAAGGCACCAAGCGAAAGAAAAATCAGGTTGACAAAAACGAGGATGATACTAAAGGTGACCATGTTCTTTTGGGCTTCACCAACATTTTTACAACTGATGTTTTTCTGCATCATCTCCTGGTCAAGACCTGTCATGGCAATGGCTATAAACATTCCGCCAAAAAAGTGTTTTGGAAAAAATGCTTTTGATTGCCAGTCCCACACAAATATTTGAGAATACTTGCTATTGGAGACTGCAGAAATAACGTCACTAAAACTAAAATTCAATTCACTGGCAATGAGATAAACAGAGATGAGAAGAGACAGCAACATAAAAGTGGTTTGCAAGGAGTCTGTCCACACAATTGTTTTTACACCGCCTTTAAAGGTGTAAGCTAAAATCAACAACACAAAAACAAGAACGGTGATCCAAAAAGGAACACCCATACTTTGAAAAACAAAAAGCTGTAATACATACACAACAATGTACATACGAAATGATGCTCCTATCACTCTTGATAAGATAAAAAAGAAAGCTCCTGTTTTATATGAGTTTACCCCGAGGCGCTTTTTGAGGTAAGAATAAATGGAGGTAAGATTAAGCCGGTAGTAGAGTGGCAGTAGTACGAAAGCAATAACTGCATATCCCAAGAGATAACCTAATATCATCTGGAAATAGGAAAAATTTCCGGTGCCTACATCTCCCGGCACTGACATAAACGTAACGCCAGACAGAGAAGCACCAATCATACCATAAGCTACTACATACCATGGCGAGGAACGGTTCCCGACAAAATAACTCTGGTTATCCGCATTGCGCGCTGTGTAAAATGTAATGCCAAAAAGCAGAATAGTATATAAAACAACACACGAAAGAATGAGTGTGGACATGGCCATGAGCTACAGAATTTAAAGCAAGATTACTTATTTAAAAAAGATGTTTACAGAGGCGAGGAACATACTTTTAAACATAGTATCTTTGACAACAGGAGCGCATATCAATTGCGTTATTTTACAAACATGGATAATTACCCTTCGCGCTTATTGGAAGAAGCTGTTAATGAACTTTCGCGCCTGCCCGGCATTGGGCGTAAAGGTGCGTTGCGGCTTGCATTGCATTTATTGAAACAAAGCACTACGGATGTTGAGCGTTTTGGTAAAGCCATTATTAACCTGAGAACATCTATTCAGTATTGCCGCAACTGTCATAATATTTCTGAAACAGAGTTGTGCAGCATTTGCGCCAACCCTCGCAGGGATACAGGAATTATTTGCGTGGTGCAGGATATTCGTGATGTATTGGCCGTTGAAAACACATCTCAGTACAGCGGGCAGTATCATGTTTTGGGAGGAATTATTTCCCCGATGGATGGCATTGGC